>DATBBS010000075.1:0-4690 GCA_036270895.1 Xanthobacteraceae bacterium | reverse complement strand
CGCGAAACCGACGAGCGGCGAGAGCACGATGGCGGCGCTCGTCGTACCGAGCCCGCCCCAGACGACCGCGCTGAATCCGGCCTTGGCGACGCCGGCGCCGACCAGTCCGCCGATCAGCGCATGCGAGCTGCTCGACGGAATTCCCGCGAGCCAGGTGACGATGTTCCAGACGATCGCACCGGTCAGCGCCGCAAAGACGACCCGAGGTGTGACAATGCTCACGTCGACGATGCCGGTTCCGATCGTCTGCGCGACGTTCAATCCGAAGAACAGGAAGGCCACGAAGTTGAAGAATGCGGCCCAGGCGACGGCGTATTGCGGCCGCAGCACGCGGGTCGAGACGATCGTGGCGATCGAATTGGCCGCGTCATGCAGTCCGTTGAGGAAGTCGAACAGCAGCGCGACCGCGATAAGCGCAATCAGCAGCGGCAGTCCGAGCGCGACGGCGTCCATGTTCTGGTTCCCGCCGGATCAAACCTGGTCGATCACGACGCTTTGCAGCTCGTTGGCGACGTCGTCGAAGCGGTCGACCACCTTCTCGAGGTGATCGTAGACCTCGTTTCCGGTGATGAAGGCCATCGGATTGTTCGCCCCTTGGGCCTCGAACAGTTCCTTCAGGCCGAGGTCGTGCAGATCGTCGGCGCGCCCTTCGATCTGGGTGATCTGCTCGGTGAGCGAGCTGATGCGGCCCGCATGCGTGCTGATTGCGCGCAGCAGCGGAACGGCTTCCTCGACCAGCACGGCGCATTTGACGATCGCGTCGCCCATCTCTTTCATCTGCGGCGTGAAGGAGCGGATATTGAACAGCATGACCGCCTTGGCGGTCTTCTGCATCTGGTCGATGGTATTGTCCATCGACGTCATCAGATCCTGGATGTCGCCGCGGTCGAAGGGGGTGATGAAGGTCCGCCTGACCGCGATCAACACGTCCCGTGTGATGAAGTCGGCTTCCTGCTCGCGCTCCATGATGACCCGGTATTGTTGGGGCACCCCCTCGCCGCCCTCGAGCATCTGGCGCAGCGCTTCCGCGCCGGCCACCACGGTGTGCGAATGCCGGGCGAACAGGTCGAAGAAGCGTTCATCCCTGGGCATCAATGCCCGAAACCAACCCAGCATCGCGCCACTCCAAGTTCCAGCTCCGGAACGCGCACATAAGCCCAAAAACCCTGGATTTACACGCCAAAAGCCGGTCTTTGGCCGGCCTGTGGATAGAATCTGCCCTCCCGGCCCGCAAAAGCCGCGCATGCGGCAGGTCTGTGGTTGCGGCGGGTTTTAGAGGTAAAACAGCGGCTTCGATAGTGCCGCAAAGCCTCAAACCGGCGGGACGGAGCAGAGCGGCCAAAACTTGACGCCCCGCCAGCCGCCGGGCGAGCGGGACACCCGCCGCTGAAGGCGCCTCACTTCTCGGCGATTTCGGTGATCAGCTTTTTCAGGATCGCCTCCGCGAAGGTGTCGTAGCTCGCCGCCGGGACCATGAAGGCGCCGGGCCCCCCGATCACAAAGTCCCGGTAGTAGCGGTCGAGATCGGGCTCCACCGACAGGATGGGGAGCCCGTTGACGCTGACGCCGGCGCGGGCGGCATCGTCACGCGCGGAGGTGACCAGCCGGCCGGAATTGTTCGAGCCGTCGCCCGAGACGTCGATCACGCGGCGCGCGGTGCCGAAGGGATTCTGGGCCAGCAGCAGCCGGGAATTGTCGATCGCGCCGCTGATCGAGGTCCCGCCGCCGAACAGCTGGCGCGGCGCGGCCTCGATCGCGGCGGCGAAGGCTTCTGCCGATGCTTCGTCCCTGATCAACATCCAGGGGACGACCTGGATCTGCAGCCGCGGACCGGTCCATTGCAACATCGTCACCGCGATCGCCTGGGACAGGCCGGACCGGATGGCCTGCAGGACGCGCGGATTACGGAAGGCCGCGACGTAACCGCGCTTTTGCAGCTCGAAGCGTTGCTGGTCGACGCTGCCCGAGGCGTCGACGGCGAGCACCAGCGCGAGATCGGCTTGCGTCTCGGCGCGGGCGGACGCCGCCATGCCGGCGGCGAGCAGAATCGCCGCCACGCCCATAAGGCATCGGCACCGCGACAGCAGACGATCCGCGTCAAATTTCATCAGCCGCGCCCGTGCCCACGCATGCTCCCCGGCCGGCCGAGAAGGCGCTCATCCGAAAGGCGACACCGGGCCGCAACGATAAGCCGCGCGCACCGGCGCGGCCACCGAAATTTCGCCGCCTGGACCCGATGTCCCGAGCTGCCGGATGCCCCGCCTCTCGCGTCGAACCGACCGGTTGGGAACCGGGCGCGGGTTCGAACGTTAGGCGCGGGGGATTTGCGCCGCGAGATTTGCGAGGTTGCGGCGCCCGCCCGGGAACGAGCCTTGCAAAGAGAGTTGGGTTTCATGTCGATCCTCAGACTGCTGGCTGCGGTGACGGTGTGCGTTTCGATTGCGGCCTGCGGTCAACCTCAGCCGGGACCGAAGGGCGATCCCGGGTCGCCCGGGCCGGCCGGCCCGAAGGGCGAGACCGGAGCGGCCGGCGCGCCGGGCCCCGCGGGTCCACAAGGACCGCCTGGACCGCCCGGCCCCGCCTCGGCGGTTCGCATTCTGACACTGCCCTGCACCACCACGACCTGCATCGCCGAATGCGAGACGACCGAGGTCCTGGTCACGGCCTATTGCGGCCCGACGCGGATTGCCGCGAATTTCCTGACCGAGCGATCGGCCTCGTGCGGCGTCGTGCCGAGCCCATCCAAGAGCCCGCTTGTCGCGGTCTGCGCCGCGTCGGCGGCGCGCTAGAGCGTGATCGCTTCAGATTGAACCGCAGTCCCCGTGTGCTCTGACTTTGACCGGACTACGCTCTAGAAAAGTCAGTCACGCCTGAGCTGGAACGCCACCAGGGCGGCCAGCATGATCGCGCCGCCGAGGGCCTGGACGGGCGCGATGACGTCGCCGAGCAGGATCGCGCTGCCGACCGCCGCCAGGAGCGGCTCCAGGTTCATCACCAGGGCGGTGCGGAACGGCCCGACCCGGCCCGCCGAAATGAACACCGCCAGGATGGCGACGGTGGTCGTCACGCTGATGCCGGCGAGCGCCGCCCAGCCGAGCGCGGTGTGCGGCGGATTCCAGGTTTGCGTCGCCAGCGAAATGGCGACGAAGAGCACGGTCGACGACGACAGCGAATGCCAGGTGATGAGCCGCGCATCGGCGCGCGCCAGGAATGCGCGGGTGAGGAGCAGCATCGCGGCCCGGCTCACGGCCGCGCCGAACGAGAACAGGATTCCGACGACCGCGATCTCGCCGGGATGGGCGCCGATCATCAGCGCGAGCCCGATGAAGGCGACGATCGCCGCCGCTCCGCCGCGCCATCCCAGCCGCTCGAGGCCGCTCACGGCGGCCACCAGGCCGGTGATCAGCGGATAGATGAAATAGGCGAGGATCGCGGTCGGCACGTCCATCAGGTCGATCGCCTTGAACAGCCCGAACACGGTCGCCGCAAACAGGAGCCCGAGGCCACGTGCGATCCATCGGTCGCGCGGCGAAAAACCCGCCGGCTTGTCTCCCATCCGCAGCCACAACGCGATGCCGGCGAGACCGACGACGCTGCGGCACGACAGCAAGGTGAGCACGTCGCCCCCGGCCGCGAAGACCACCTTGCCGAGGACGTCGGCGCACGCGAAGGCGGCCGCCGCGATGATGCCGGGGCCGAGGCTGTTTGCGAGGCCGGGCGCCGGCCGGAGAGACGGTTCGTTCAAGCTGGCACGCGGTTGGTTGGAAGCGGCGCGGGCGCGCACCTCGTTCAGCGGTGGATCAGCGTTCCCGCCCCGAGGTCGGTGAGAAGCTCGAGCAGCACCGCGTGCTCCACCTTGCCGTCGAGGATGACGACGCCCTCGACCCCGGCTTCGAGCGCATAGATGCAGGTCTCGACCTTCGGGATCATGCCGCCCGAAATGGTGCCGTCGGCGATCAGGCGGCGCGCGTCATCGACCGACAGCTCCTTGATCAGCTTCTTCGACTTGTCGAGCACGCCCGGAACGTCGGTGAGCAACAGCAGGCGTTTCGCCTTCAGGGCGCCCGCGATGGCGCCCGCGAATGTGTCGGCATTGACGTTGTAGGTGCCGCCGTCGGCCGAGGTGGCGACCGGCGCCAGCACGGGAATGAGCTCGCGCCCGAGAATCTGGGTGAGCACGGTCACGTCGACCTTTTGGGGCTCGCCGACGAATCCGAGGTCGACGACCTTCTCGATGTGGGATCCGGGATCGACGATGGTGCGGCTGACTTTGCGGGCCACCACCATGTTGCCGTCCTTGCCGCACAGGCCGACCGCCTTGCCGCCCGCTTGATTGATGTAGCCGACGATCTGCTTGTTGATCGAGCCGGCGAGCACCATCTCGACGATCTCGATCGTGGCGGCGTCGGTGATGCGCAGGCCGGCGGCGAATTCCGATTTGATGCCGAGCCGCTTGAGCATGTCGCCGATCTGCGGTCCGCCGCCGTGGACCACCACGGGGTTGATCGCGGTCTGCTCCATCAGCACGATGTCGCTGGCGAAGCTGCGCGCGCTCGCTTCCTCGCCCATGGCGTGACCGCCGTATTTCACCACGACGATCTCCTCGTCGTAGCGCTGCATATGCGGCAGGGCCTCGGACAGGACGCGGGCGATGTCGTGCGGGCTGACGGCCATGGGGAAATCCTCGCTC
>DATBBS010000074.1:0-5673 GCA_036270895.1 Xanthobacteraceae bacterium | reverse complement strand
CGTTCGCACTAAATGCACCGCGCCCCGGGATACCACACCCGGGACAAAATAGCGGGGCGGGGGCGTCGCGGCAGCACGGGGTCTTAGGATGTTGCGATCCATTTGCGGCGGGCTCGTGCTCGCCGTGTGCAGCTTGTCTGTGCTGTCCGGCGCGCCGCGACAGCAGGACGACTTATCAACCCTCCCCATGCGGTTTGCCGCATATCAGGAAGGCCCGGCGGACGGCTGCGGATCGAATTGCCGCCTGCTGGTCTCGGCGAGCGGGATGATCACGGCCGATACGCCGCGCGAGTTCGATGCCTTCGCGCGCGAGCGCAATTTCCGCGGCGCCACCATCGTGTTCGACTCCAAGGGCGGCTCCGTGCTCGGCGCGCTCGGCCTCGGCCGGGCGATTCGCACGCTCGGCATGACGACCACGGTCGGACGGATCAGGGAACAGGTCGGACGCGACGTCGGCAACCGGCGCGTCTCAGTGCTGCCGCGGGCCGAATGCCAGTCGATGTGCCCGTTCGTGTTGCTCGGCGGGCTGCGGCGCTACGTTCCGCCCGAGGCGCGGGTGCTGGTCCATCAGATCTGGCTGGGCGATCGCCGCGACGATGCGGCCGCGGCCAACTATTCGGCTGAGGATCTCGTGCTGGTGCAGCGCGATATCGGCAAGCTGGTGCAATACACGGTAGAGATGGGCGGCGGCGCCGAGCTTTTGGAAGTCGCGCTACGCATCCCGCCCTGGGAACCGATGCGGATGCTCTCGCGCGACGAGCTGCGGCGCACCCGGCTCGACACCGGCATGGAACGCGTCGGCCAGGCGCCGGTGACGCCGGTCGCGCCCGCCGCCACGGCGCCGGCCTCGTCGGGCGCCAATGCGCCGGCGGCCGTGCTCCCGGCGAACGAGGGCGCGCGCACCGAGAATCGCGAGCGCGGCTGGGCGATGGCGGAACGCGAGAGCCGTCCCGCACTGGTGCGCCGGCATCCGCTCACCGTCGAGGGCGAGAAGATCGGAACTTTCGAGGTCGCATTGGGCTGCGGCCGCACGCCCGGCACCTATGTGGTGACCTATGCGGAGACGCGGCGCAGTGCGGACGGCCAGGATGCGGCCCGTGACGCCGTCTCGATCAAGCAGGTCGATCTGTGGATCGAAGGCAAGACGACGGCGCTTGAGATCGTGTCGTCGCGGGTCAACCCGACGCCGCGCGAACTGGAGACGTTGGCGAATGGCACGGTCACGGCCGACCTGGTGAAATCTTTTGCGGATGCGGCCACCGATTCGGTCACCGTGCGGACCTTGAGCTCGGCCGCCCCCGGAACACTGATCCGGATCGGCAATACCGGCTTTGCGCGCCTTTTCCCCCGCCTCATCGCAGCCTGCGACGCCGCGCCGGGGCGGGCCGAAACCCGGGCCGACCTCAGCCCGGCCCGCGCCGACGGCCACTGACCGGCAGAACCGCGCCCCGTCGCGGAACAAGTCGCGCGCGGCTTTTCGCGCTCACGCGGCGGACGTGACGCCCCGCTTCTGCTCGATCTCGTTGACGGCCGCCACCACCGCATCGAAGGTGAGCAGGGTCGAGGCGTGACGCGCCTTGTAGTCGCGCACCGGATCGAGCACGGCGATATCCGCCCAACGTCCATCGGCGGGCGGGCTGCCATTTTCCTTGAGCATCTTGCGCACATCCTCGCGCAGGCGCCGCAGCTCCTCGGCGCTCGCCCCGACCACGTGGCGGGCCATGATCGAGGACGATGCCTGGCCCAGCGCGCAGGCTTTCACGTCATGGGCAAAGTCGGTCACCTTGCCGTCTTCCATCTTGAGATCGACGGTGACGGTCGAGCCGCAGAGCTTGGAATGCGCGGTCGCGGTGGCGTCCGCGTCGGCAAGCCGGCCGAGACGGGGAATATTGCCCGCCAGCTCCAGGATTCGACTGTTGTAGACGTCGTTCAGCATGTTGGTCGCTGAGTTACGGCCCCGGCCCGCAGGGAGTTGATTGTTCGCGCGCGCTGGACAACTATATAGGGGTCTTGCGGCGGGGGCGGGAAGGGCCCGCCCGGGTCCTTGGCTCCCGTCCCCGACGAGCTATGCAATACCGGCATACGGTGCCCGGCGAATTTGATGATCTCGCCCGCCGTATGGTGTTCTTAATGCGTGAGGCGCTAGGACGCGCCCGGTGACACCCCCGGAACCCGGCTTTGCCGAGGCCCCGGTCGAACGGAGCGACCGTCATGGACGCCGTTACCAAGAAGCACGACACGACATCCTTGCCCGCCGACATCCGCGCCGAGACGCAACCGGCCGGAACGCGTCCCTCGCGCGCCGAGGCGGAAGCCGCAGTGCGCATCCTGGTAGCCTATGCGGGCGATGATCCGGCGCGCGAAGGCCTGCTCGACACCCCCAAGCGCGTGGTTGCGGCCTATGACGAGCTGTTCGGCGGCTACCATGCGTCGCCGGTCGAAGTGCTCGACCGTACATTCTCGGAGATCGGCACCTATGACGACCTGGTGCTGGTGCGCGACATCCCGTTCTATTCGCATTGCGAGCATCACATCATGCCGTTCGTCGGGCGGGCGCATGTCGCCTATCTGCCGGTCGAGCGCGTGGTGGGCCTCTCGAAGATCGCGCGCCTGATCGACGTCTATGCGCGGCGCTTGCAGACGCAGGAGCATCTCAACTCGCAGATCATCACCGCGATCGACGAGGTGCTCAAGCCGCGTGGCGTCGCCGTCATGCTCGAGGCCGAGCACACCTGCATGTCGCTGCGTGGCGTCGAAAAGCCGGGCGCCAAGACGGTGACGAGCCAGTTCACCGGCCTGTTCCGCGATGATCCCGCCGAGCAGGTGCGATTCATCACGCTGGTGCGCGGGCCCGCGCGCTAGCGCGGGAGGCCAGCCCCAGGAGTGCCGCGTTGGCGACATCGCTCTTCGCTTCACAGGCCACGACCGAGCAGGTCGAGGAAGGCCGCGTACTGGCGCCGAAATTCGACGCCGACGGCCTGATCACCTGCGTCATCACCGACGCCCGGACGCACGACGTGCTGATGGTGGCCCACATGAATCCGGAGGCCCTGGCAAGGACCGTCGCGACGGGCGAGACCTGGCTCTATAGCCGCTCGCGCCAGAAGCTGTGGAAGAAGGGCGAGACCTCCGGCCACGTCCAGCGCGTCATCGAGATGCGGGTCGACTGCGACCAGGACGCGATATGGCTCAGCGTCGAGCAGGTCGGCGCCGGCGCCTGCCACACCGGGCGGGCAAGCTGCTTCTACCGGTCGGTTCCGCTCAAGCAGACCGATGTTGGCCGCCTTGCCCTCGAATTCCGCGATGCCGACAAGGTGTTCGACCCGGCCCAGGTCTACGGCGAGAAGAAAGAAACGCCGGACGCTTGAGAGCGTCCGCCCGTTCGGCGGTCCGACGCCTTCATGGGTGCTCATTCCCGCCCGTGTCGAGCAATTCCCGAATCTTTTGCGCCAGGTCGTGTTGCGTGTAAGGCTTGTCGAGGAGGTGCACGCCGGCGTCGAGGCGTCCGTGGTGGACGATCGCATTGCGCGTATAGCCGGTCGTGAACAATACCGGCATTCCGGCGCGTTTGGCTGTGATCCTGTTGGCGAGCTCGCGGCCATTCAGCCCGTCACCGAGAACCACGTCGGTGAACAGAATGTCCACCTGCGCTCCGCCATTGATCACCCGCAGCGCCTCCTCGGCATTGCGCGCCTCGATGACCGTGTAGCCCAGACCGTCGAGCACCGATCTCGCATACTCGCGGACGCTTTCGTTGTCCTCGACCAGCAGCACGGTTTCCGATGCTCGCGCTTCCGGCAGGGTTTGTTGTCGCGGCGAGAGCTCGGCGGGCACCGCGAGGGTTGCGTCAGCGCTCGCGAGCCGCGGCAGATAGATTTTCACCGTGGTGCCGTGCCCGATCTCGCTGTAGAGACGGATGTGCCCGCCGGATTGCTTGACGAAGCCGTGCACCATCGCGAGGCCGAGGCCGGAGCCCTCGCCTCCCTGCTTGGTGGTGAAGAAAGGCTCGAATACCCGCTGGAGCACGTCCGGGGCGATCCCGCTCCCGGTATCGCTCACGCTCAGCATGACGAATTGTCCGGCCGAGATATCCCCGAAGCGGGCCGCATAGGCTTCATCCAGATAGACATTTGCGGTTTCGATGGTCACCCGCCCGCCGCCCGGCATGGCGTCGCGCGCATTGACGACGAGATTGACAAGGACATTCTCGAGCTGGTTGGCGTCGACGAGCGTGGGCCACAAGCCGCCGGCCAATACGGTTTCGATGCCGATCGCCTCCCCAACGGTCCGGCGCAGCAATTCCGACACGGCGGCGACCAGCCGATTGAGGTCGACCTGCGTCGGCGCGAGCGCCTGGCGCCGCGCAAAGGCGAGCAGGCGGCGCGTGAGCTCCGCAGCGTTGCGAGCGCCCTGCATGGCCATTTCGACCGGCCGCGACAGGCTGGCGGCGAGGCTGTCCGCGCTTTGACTGCCGTTTCTCAGGCGCCGCTGCGTGGTGTCGAGATTTCCGATGATGATCGTCAGCATGTTGTTGAAGTCGTGCGCGATGCCCCCGGTGAGGTGACCGACCGCTTCCATCTTGAGCACCTGCACCAGCGTCGCCTCCGACTCGCGCCGGCGCTCGGTTTCCTTTTCGAGCTCCACCGTCCGGTCGGCCAGCCGGTTCACGTAATGAAGGGTCAGCCGCGCCAGATAAGCAGCGAGGCCGACCGCGATCAGCAGAGCGACGATCGCCAGGATGACGAGCGCAACGCGCGTGCGCCGCTCGACGGATTGCCTCTGCGTGAGCAGGTTGAGCTCCGCCTGGGAAAATTCGTCGAGCCGGGTCCGGATCTCGTCCATCAGGGTCTTGCCGGCCAAAACCCTGGCGTGATCGACGGCTTGGCCGCGCTGTCCCTGCGAATCCAGGGCGAGCATTTGCTTGTAAACGTCGAGAATGCCATCGAGCTTGGGAGCAAGTGCGTCGAGCGACCGCTGCTGCGCGGGATTATCCGAGGTGAGATTCCGGAGCTCCTTGAAACTATCGGAAAGCCTGGCCAAGGCCGAATTGTAGGGGTCCAAAAAAGCACGGTCGCCGGTGAGCAGGAAGCCGCGCACCCCGGTCTCCGCGTTGAGCGTCGTATTCATGAGCTCGCGTGCGACTCGCCGGACCTCGACGGTATGAGTCACCCAGCCCTCGGCTTCCACCGTGCGAAAGGACAGGAACAACACGGCGAGACCCGCCACGCCCAGGAGGAGGCAGCTCGCCGCAAACATGACGATCCCTCTACGGGCAAAACCGATGTCGTCTCGCCCGAGGCGCTCGAACCCTTTCATGCTCTTGAAACTACTCCCCACTGCGCCCCAAGACCTGCTTCGCCCGTGCCAGATGCGGGCGGTCATACATCACCCCGCCAATGCCGACCGCGCCCGCCCCCGGCGCCGCGGCGAAAGCCGCCACGATCGCCTGCGCGCGCGCGATCGCCTCGGACTTGGGCGTGAATACGTCATTCATGACGGCGACCTGCGCCGGATGGATCGCCATCTTGCCGGTGAATCCATCGCGCCGCGCCTCCTCGCATTCGCGCCGGAGCCCGGCCTCGTTGCGGAAATCCACATAGACGGTGTCGATCGCCGGAACGAGCGCCGCGGAGGCCCCTGCGAGACAGAGAACGCGGGCGAGCCGGTAGGGAT
>DATBBS010000073.1:0-14512 GCA_036270895.1 Xanthobacteraceae bacterium | reverse complement strand
CGAGACCACGACATTGAGAATACCCGCGATCGCCACCACGAAGGCGATGTAGGCGAACATGCGCGCCATCTCCATGCCCTCGGCCAAATGGACGATGCGATGGCCGAGGCCTTCGAGCGAGGCGAGCGTCTCGCTGCCGATGATCGACAGGAGCGCGACCGTGAAACCCATCCGCATGCCGGTCAGCATTACCGGGAATGCGGCCGGCAGCAGCACGAAACGGAAGAGCTGGAGGTCCGACGCCCCCATGGAGCGCGCCGCCGTGACCAGGGTGCGATCGACATTCCCGAACCCCGCGATGGTGCTGAGCACCACCGGAAAGAAGCTGATGCTGGCGCCGAGTGCGATTTTCGAGGCCGGGCCGAGGCCGAAGATCAGGATATAGAGCGGCAGGAACAGGATGAGCGGCACCGAGTAGATCGCCGAGAACAAGGGATCGAACACCCGGATGCGGTAGCGCGAGCGGCTGATGAAGTAGCCGATCGTTGTGCCGCTCACGGCCGAGATCGCGAAGGCGACGAAAAGCTCGGTCAGGGTGACGCGCAAATCCGGCACGAACTCGCCCGATGCCAGAATATCGCCGAGCTCGCGGGCGACGTTGAGGGGATTTGGAAGCAGGATGCTGCTGACCCCCCAGCGGGTCGTCGCCAGGTACCACAGCGCCAGGACCGCGGCAACGAAGCCGAGCTGCACGGCGCGGCTGCCGGCGCGCTTCTCGTCCTTGCGGGCTTCGCCGTTCATGACAACACGCCCGGCGTCGGACCCATGATCGGCGCGCTTTCGGCCGAGACGGTCTTGCGGATCTCGTCGTGCAGGAGCCCGTAGAGCTCGTTGCGCAGGTTCGTGAATTTCGCAGAGGTCACGAATTCCGGCTTGCGCGGATGCGGCTCGTCGACCGCGATCACTTTTTTGATGGTGCCGGGGCGCGCCGAGAACACCGCGACGCGATCGGCCAGGAACACCGCCTCGCCGAGGCTGTGGGTCACGAATACGATGGTCTTGTGGGTGGCGGCGAGCAGGACCGAGAGGTCCTCGCCCAGGATCATGCGGGTCTGCTCGTCGAGCGCGCCGAACGGCTCGTCCATCAGCAGAATGCCGGTCTGCAGGCTGAGCGCGCGCGCGAGCGCCGCGCGCTGACGCATGCCGCCGGAAAGCTGCGCCGGAAAATGGTCGGCGAAATCCTTGAGCCCGACCGCCTCGAGCGAGCGACGCGCCCGCTCCGCCCGTTCGGATTTCGGCACGCCCTGGAAGCGCATGCCCAGGTCGACGTTCTCAAGCACGGTGTTCCAGGGAAACAGGGCGTTTTCCTGGAACACGAAGGCGATGTCCTGCGGCATCGGGCCGGTGACCGGCTTGCCGAACACCTCGACGGCGCCGGCGGTCGGCGTCAGCAGCCCGCCCATGACGTTGAGCAGGGTGCTCTTGCCGCAACCCGATGGTCCGATCAGGCACAAAAGCTCGCCGCGCGCGATGTCGAACGAGGTATCGAGCAGCGCCCGCACGTTACGCGCCTCGCCCTCCTCGCCGAAGCGATGGGAGACGTTGTTGATCCGGATCGCAGTGTCGTCCGCACGCATGTGTTGCACTGGTCCGGCTGCCGATTCGATCTTTGGCCGTTACTTCTTGGGAAGGAACTGCTCGGTATAGAGCTTGCTCATGTCGGGCCGGGCGGGAAGCGCGCCGGATTCGACGAACGAGCGCGACAGCACGTCGAGCGCTTTCGGATTGAACCTGCCGGTCAGGTTGAAGATCGGCATCAGCTCGTCATAGTTGCGGGTGGCGACCGCCTTGGAGACTTCCGACACGCGCGCCGCGATGTCCACTGTCTGATCCTTGTGGTCGCGCATGTACTGGACCGTCTCGTACCACGCCGCCAGATAGGCGCGGATCGCCTCCGGATTCTTGTCGATCAGCGCCTTGCTGGCATAGATGACGTGGACGTGAAAATCCTTGATGCGCTCGCCGAAGCGCACCAGGATGCGGCCGCTGCCCTCTTCCTCGAGCTTGAACACGGTGCTGGTCTCGGTGATCACGCCGTCGATCTGGCGGGTCTTGAGGGCCGCGGCCTGCGCGGTGGTGGAGCCGAGCGGCGCGATCTTGATGCCGTCGTTGCCCCAGCCGTGCGATCGCGACAGCTCCTGGCCGAGCCAATAGGTGAGCGAGCCCGTGGTGGAGACGCTCACGGTGCGGCCCTTGAGGTCGTCCTCGGCCTTCACCGGGCCGTCCTTGGCCACCACCAGCATGATGGTGCCGGGCGCGTCCGCAAGCGCCCCGACCGCCAGCATGGGGGCGCCTTTGACGATGAAGGCGAAGGTCGGCCCTCCCCCCATCGCGATATCGATCGCGTCCGCGCTGAGCGCCTGCAGCAGCTTGGCGTCGCCGCCGAAATTGCTGATCTCGACGTCCAGACCGTGCTTCTTGAAGATGCCGGCTTCGACTCCGACATCGGCCGGCACGAAGGCGAAAGTCTGCGCCTGCGCCTTGCCGACGCGCAGCTTGACCTGGGCGGCCGCGCTATGGCCGAACGCCAGGCTCGCCAACGCGATACTCGCCAGCGCCATGCATGCCCTTATGGCCGGAAGCCGCATTGTGTTCTCCCTTGGGTGTCTCTCGGGCTAGTGCGTATCGCCTGCGCCCTTGGGGGCGCAAGGCCGCATTTCACCGCAATGGGGTCCTGGTCACCGCCCCGGCGGAATCGACATACCAGCGCTCGCTCGCGAGCGGCTTGCCGGCGAAACGTTCCACCATCCAGTCGGCCACCATGGTCGGCGGATAGGGCCCGAGATTGACCGACGCGGTGGCCCCAATGGCGTGACGGGCGTCCTGGTAGACGACAAAGCGCCGGGGCGCCGACATGCCGGCCAGCATGCGTTCGGTGTGGACCAGCGGGCTGAGCTCTTCCGCCTCGCCGGCGACGCACAGATAAGGCACGCGGATCTTCTCGGCGTGGCCCTCCCAGGTCAGGGTCTGCCGGAACTTGTCGAAGGCTGCCTCGTCGGTGAAGCCCGCCATGTACATGAAACGCTTCTTGAAGGTCGGCGAGGCCTCCTCGAAGATTGCATGAAAGCCCGGCTCGAGGCAGGTCGCATTGGCGATGCAGGCCATGATCCGCGGCTCGTGTGCGGTGACGATGGTGGCGAAGAAAGAGCCGAAGCTGTTGCCGAAAATCCCGATGCGGGCGGGATCGACCTCGGGCCGCGCCAGCAGCCAGTCGACTACAACTTTGCCGACCGCGGTCCAGTTCTCCATGCTCACCGTGAGGCCCAGGAGCCGGCATTCCGCCTGGCCCGGGCCGTCGAGCGCCAGCACCGCCACGCCGCGATTGAGCCAGCGGTCGCCGCTGAGGCCCACAAACAGCTCCTTGAAGGTGTCCATGCCGGGAAACGAGATCACGACCGCGATCTTTCCCCCCTGGTAGCCCGGCGGCAGATGGAACCAGCCCGGGACCGTCTTCCCACCGAACGGCAGGAACACGGGTTCGATGCGGTGATCGGCCAGCCGCACATAGTCGCCATAGCAGGTGCGTTTGTTGGCGTTGAGGGCGAGGTTCTCGGCGTCGTTGGCGTGCAGCGGCCATTGCGCGGCGCCCCAATGCACGGCCGCCATGAAATAATTGTCGCGCGCCGTCACGGCGAGGCCTTCGGCCTCGCTGGCCCGAGCCTTGGCCTCGCGCCGCTTCGCGGTCGCCACGAAGGCCGGCACGATGTCGGCGTATTTCTGCACCCGCTGACGAATGGCCGCAAAGTCGGCCGAGGCCTCGAACCCGCAGGCCGCATTCATGTAGAAGGAGCGCGGCTGATCCCAATCGATGCCGTTCGCTCGGATGACGTTGTCGACCAGCCAGCGCTGCTCGGTCCAGCGGCGGACATTCGGCTCAGCCTGGGTCTCGCGCTGGGGCTCGGCTATTGACTCGGCGGCGAGCGCCGCCCCGGTGTGCTTCTGTTGGTTCATGAACTGTCCCTGGTGGCCGGCCTAACGGGCGGGCAGGAAGGCGTCGGTCGTGAGCAGCCTGGGGTCCGGTTCCTCGGGCAGAACCTTGAGCTCGACATAGGACTTGGCGAGCACCGCCAGCGCTTTCGGGTTGAATTTTCCGTCGTCGGAAAACATCGGCATCAGCTCGTCATAGGTGTGCGCCGTGATGTCGGCATCCTTGCCGATCACATCCTTGGCGATGTCGACGGCCTCGGCTTTATTGCGGCGCATGAACGCGATGGTGTCGAACCAGCCCTTGAGGAAGCCGCGCAGCGCCTCCGGCTTCTCGGCGATCACCTTGTTGGTGGCGAAGATCACGTGGATATGGAAATCCTTTACCAGCTGGCCGAAGCGCATGAGTATGCGCACGTCGCCGCTGCGCTCCAGTGTGAGCGCCGTCGACATGTCGGTGACCATACCGTCGATCTCCCGGCGCTTGAGGGCGGCGATCTGCGGCTGGGTGGCGCCCATCGGGGTGACCACGATCCCTTCCGGTCCCCAGCCCTGCTGGCGCGAGGTCTCGCTCACCAGCCAATGCGTCAGCGAGCCGACGGTCGAAACGCTGACCCGCTTGCCCTTGAGATCGGCGACACTCCTGACCGTGTCGTCGTTGCGCACCACGAGCGTCAGCAGCAGCGGTGGCCCCGCCATGGCGGCAATCGCCCGGATGGGCGACCCCTTGACGATGAAGGCCATCGCGGGTCCGGAGCCGAGCGCGAGGTCGATGCCGTCTGACGCCATGGCCTGCTGCATGCGCGCGTCGCCCGCGAAGGCGATCGATTCGGCTTCGACGCCGTATTTCTGAAAGAAGCCCTTGCGCATGCCGATATCGAGCGGCACGAAGGAAAAAGCCTCGGGCACCGCCTTGCCGACGCGCAATTTCTCCGCCGCACCGGCGGGCGCAGCCGCGAGGACGCCGAGCAACAGCGAGAGGCCGATGGCGGCGAGGTGCGTGCGAGGTCCAGGCATCGGGATCACCACGGCTTAAGTCCAATTCATGGCTTCGGCAAGAAGGCTTCCGTATAGAGCTTGCTCATGTCGGGCTCCTCGTTGAGCGTCTTCATCTCGACGAATGAGCGCCGCAGCACCGCAAGCGCCTTCGGGTTGAAGCGGCCGCTATCGGAGAACATCGGCATCAGCTCGTCATAGATGCTGGCCGCGGTGGCCGCGTCGGTCCCCATCACATCGGCCGCGATCGCGACGCTTTTGGCTTTATCCCGGCGCATCAGCCCGATGGTCTCGAACCAGCCGGCCAGGAAGCCGCGCAAGGCCTGCGGCCGCTCGGCGATGACCTTGTCGGTCGCGAAGATCACGTGGATATGGAAGTCCTTCACCAGATCGCCGAAGCGCAGCAGGATGCGCCCCTCGCCACGCTGGACGAAATTCAGCGCGGAGGCGAGGTCTACGATGCCGCCGTCGAGCGCTTTCGAGCGCACCGCCGCGACACGCGCGGCGTTCTCGCCGATCGGCACCTGGGCGATGCCGTCGAAACCCCAACCGCGCTGGCGCGACACCTCGCTGATGATCCAGCTCGTCACCGAGCCCACGGTCGACACGCCGATCTTGCGCCCCTTCAGGTCATCGACGGTCTTGACCGAGTCGTCGTTGCGCACCACCAGGGCGAACAGCAGCGGCGGCCCCGCCATGGCGGCGATGCCCTTCACGGGCGAGCCCTTGACGATGAAGGCGAGGCCGGGACCGGAGCCGAGCGAGATGTCGACGCCGTCCGCCGCCATGGCCTGCTGCAATCTGGCGTCGCCGCCGAAATTGCTAATCTCGACGTCGAGGCCGTGCTGCTTGAAGACGCCGGTCCGCACCCCGATGTCGAGCGGCACGAAGGAGAAGGCCTCGCGCCCGGCCTTGCCGACGCGCAGGGTTTCGGCAGACGCGGAGGCAGCGGACGCGGCGAGCACCACGCACGAGAGCAGTGTCAGGATAGGTCGCATGATCCTCCCTCGTGACGCTTCGTAGGGTGGGTTAGCGCCGGAGGCGCGTAACCCACCGTCGGCGCGAACATCGGCGGGTTACGGCGCTTCGCGCCTAACCCACCCTACGCCGCGATCTTAGCGCATCCCGTTGCCGTACCGTGCCCGCTTCATCCAGGGTCAGATCGTCCCGCAGCACCACCCCATAATCGTCCCGCGCCGACGCAACCGAGATGAATTCCTCGCGCACGTCGTTGCGCACGGCCTGCGGGTCCCGGTCGAGCGGGTCGCCAAAGCCGCCGCCGCCGCCGGTGCGCACGATGACCTCGGACTCCACCGGCACCGGCACATGGCTCCCGGCCATGGACGTGAAGTCGTTCTCTCCCGGCAACCGCAGCAGATAGTCGCCGAACTCGCCGGGCTTGCCGCCCCACAGGCCCCAGGGCGGGCATTTCTGCCGCCGGGTGTGCTCGAAATTCCATTTACCCTCGACCAGATTGCGCACCCGCATGTCGATGCCGAGCCCGCCGCGGAATTTTCCGGCGCCCCCGGAGTCCGCCCGCAGGCCCCGCCCCTCGACCAGCACGGGACATTTGAGCTCGATGCCCTCGATCGAGCCGTTGCGCACGTCCCCCTGGCACACCGACACGGTCGCGGACTCGCCATCCTCGGTCGGCCGGCCACCCCAGCCGCCGCCTTCCAGGCTCTGCACCACGAAGCGCTTGTTGGTTTGCGGATTCACGCCGAAAAACACGACCGCGCCGCCGAGCAATCCGTGATGGCCGGCCGGCACGCGGTCGGGCATGGCCTTGGCGAGCGCCGCCACGATGGTGTCGACCACCGTCGGCACGATCGCGCTCCAGCCCGACATCGGGGCCGGAAAGCGCGCCATCATGATGTTGCCTTCCGGGATCACGACGTCGAGCGCCCGGAACGAGCCTTCGTTGACCGGATTGAGCGGGCCGGTGAGCGCCTTGTAGGCGACGCGCGCGCCGGCCAGGGTGCGCGAGTTGATCGCGGCGCGACGCTCGCCCGAGCAGCCCGACAGGTCGATGGTCATGTGGCCCTCGGCGATCGTCACCTTGGCGTGGACCCGCACCCGCTCGTCCTTGCGCAGCCCGTCGTCGTCGAGCGCGGCCTCCGCCTCGTAGACGCCGTCGGGCAGCCGCGCCACCACGTTGCGGCACTTGGTTTCGGTCTCGGCGAAGATGCGGGCGATGGCGCCGAGAATTGTGTCCTTGCCGTATTTGTCGAACAGCTCGTCCATGCGCCGGGCCGCGAGGCGGCAGGCCGCCATCTGCGACTTCATGTCTCCGAGCGAGGATTCGGGAAACCGGATGTTGTCCTTGAGCACGCGATAGAGCGTCTCGTTCAGCGCACCCGCCTCGTAGATCTTGAGCTGGTCGAGCTGCAGGCCTTCCATCCAGGGGTCGGCGACCGTCGGTCCGGCGCCGAAGCCGGTGCTCATGCCGCCGACGTCGATCCAATGGGCCCGCACCATGGTGAACATCAAAAGCTCGCCGCGGTAGAAATAGGGCGTGTAGATGACGACGTTGTTGAGGTGCTGGCCGGCGACCGCCTGGTGGTTGGTGATGATCACGTCGCCCGGCTTGAATCCGGCCTTGCCGTAGCGCTTGAGCCCGTCGGTGATGATCACGCCGAGATCGGCGACGAAATGCGACACGCCGCCGACATTCTGCGAGATCAGCTCGCCCTCGAGCCCGACCAGCGCGGTGCAGAAGTCACGCACCTCGTAGATCATCATGTTGTAGGAGGTGCGCTGCAGGTCGGCCGCCATCTCGTTGGCGACCGCCGGCAAGGCGTTGCGGATCACCTCGAGGGTGACCGCATCGAGCCCGGGCGTCGTGCGCTTCGTCATTTTTCGCCTCCGACCCCGATAATCATCTCACCCGAGGGCGCCAAAGTGAGCGCATCGCCGCCGAACAGCACCGTTGTGGTGCCATGCTCCTGGATCAGGGCCGGGCCCGCAATGCGGCATCCCGCGCCGAGATCCTCGCGCCAGAAAATCGGACAGGCGACCGGCTTGCCCGGATCGTCGAAATAGACCTCGCGTGTCTGCCGCGGCTTGGGCGCATCGTGCTGCTGGCCGAGGAGCGGAAATGCGAGTTGCGTGCGCTTGCCGACCAAGGCGAGCCGCATATTGACCATCTCGACCGGCTCGTCCGGCGAGTGATGCGCATAGCGCTGTTCGTAGAGCGCATCGAAGGCCTTGCGGATGGTCTTGCGGTCGCCTGCCACCAATTGATCGCGGGTGACCGCCACCGAGAGCGTGAATTCCTGGCCGACATAGCGCAGGTCGAGATGGGCCTGGCGCTCGGCGCCGGCGGCGTGGCGCAGGCCCGCGATCGCTTCCTCGGCCATCTCGTCATGGGTTTTGACCAGGCCGGCAAAGTCCACGCGCGAGAGATCGGCATAATGGGTGCGGATGAAGTCGTGCCGTTCGTCGGCCAGCAGCATGCCGAGCGCCGAGAAATGCGACGGAAACAAAGGCACCACGACCTTGGGAATGTGCAGTTCGCGCGCGATCGCGAGCACATGCAGCGGGCCGGCGCCGCCGGACGCGACGAGCGCGAAATCGCGCGGGTCGTAGCCCTTCTCCACCGAGACCTCGCGCACCGCGAGCGACATTTTTGCGATCGCGATCTCGACGATCGCCTGGGCGGCTGCCACCGTCTCCATCTTCAACGGCGTGGCGATCGTCTGCGCGATGCCGCGGCGCGCGCCGTCGGCGTCGAGCACCATCTGGCCGCCCAGGAAATTCATCGGATCGAGCCGGCCCAGCACCACATTGGCGTCGGTGATGGTCGGTTCGGTGCCGCCGCCCCCATAGCAGATCGGGCCGGGATCGGCGCCCGCGCTCTGCGGCCCGACCTTCAGCGCCCCGACATCGTCGAGCCAGGCGATACTGCCACCGCCGGCGCCGACCTCGACCACGTCGATCATCGGCAGCATCACGGGATGGCCGCTCGCGTAGCCGCCCACATAGTAGCCCGGCGCCAGCGTCGGCTCGCCGTCGCGCACCAGGCTCGCCTTGGCGGTGGTACCCCCCATGTCGAAGGAGATCACGTTGGGCAGCTCCAGCTTCGCCCCGACCCGCGCCGACGCGATGATGCCGCCGACCGGGCCGGATTCCATCATGGCGGCCGGCCGTTCGGTCGCGACTTCCGGCGTCATCACGCCGCCGTTCGAGCGCATGATCGAGAGGTCGCCGCGAAAGCCGATCTCACCCAGGCGGGACTTCAGGCTCTTCACATAGCCGCCGACCTTGGGCCCGATATAGGCATTCACCACCGTGGTCGACATGCGCTCGAACTCGCGATACTCGCGCAGGATCTCGTGCGACAACGACAGATAGACGTCCGGCAGGGCGGCCTTGATCATCTCGCCGGCGGCACGTTCATGCGCCGGATTCGCATAGGCGTGCAGGAAGCACACCGCGATCGCCTCGACCCCCTCTGCTTTCAGGGCCGCACAGGCCTGCGCGATGCTGTCCCGCCGCAACGGCTCATGCGTCTCGCCCGAGGCCAGCAGCCGCTCCTGCGCCTCATGCGTGAGGCGGCGCGGCACCAGCGGCCGGTGGCGATGGAAAAAGAGGTTGTAGGCCTCCGGCCGGTTGCCGCGCCCGATGGTGTAGACGTCGCGGGTGCCGCGGGTGACCAGGAGCCCGGTCCTGGCGCCCTTGCGCTCGATCAGCGTGTTGATGGCGATGGTCGAGCCGTGGATCAGCTCGTCGATATCGCAGGCGCCAAGCCCGCTCTTGCGGATGCAGTCGACAATGCCCTGCACCAGCTGGGCCGGCGTGGTGAGGCTCTTGGCCTCCACGAAGCGCGCGGCCTTGTCGTCGAATCCCACCAGATCGGTGAAGGTGCCGCCGATGTCGATCGCGACGAAAATCACGCGGCACGCTCCCCAACCCGTTAGTCATCGTCGGGCTTGACCCGGCGATCCCGTTCAGGTGGGCACGACGTTGCCCTCCTGGTCGGGATCACCGGGTCTCGCCGCTGCGCGGCGGCCCGGTGATGACGGTGGAATACTGCGCATTTGTATTCGGTGGCGGCGTCACCGTAAACTGCGCCGAACCGCACAACCGCACGGGGAGCTCGCATTGCCGACACTCAAGGACCTCATCGGGGGAAATGATCTCGTGGTCGCGCCGGTGGCGCTCAATCCGATCATGGCGCGGCTGGCCGAGCAGGCGGGCTTCAAGGCGATCTACCTGAGCGGCGGCTCGCTGGGCTGGGTCAAATGCGTGACCGAGGCCAACCTCACATTACCGGAGCTTGCCGACGTCGCGGTCGACATGCGTGCCGTGTGCCGGCTGCCGATCATCCTCGACGCTGGCGGCGGCTGGGGCGATCCCGCCCACATGCACCGTACCATCGCGCTGACCGAAGCGGCGGGCTTTGCGGCCATCGAACTCGAGGACCAGTTGCTGCCGCGCCACTTCGAGCACCATGTCGGCATCGAGAACCTGGTGACCCTCGATCTGGTGGTGAAGAAGATCCAGGAGGCGGTGGCGGCGCGCACCGACCCCAACCTCGTCATCATCGGACGCACCAATGCGCGGCGCCTGCACGGGCTCGACGAGGCGCTGCGCCGCGCCGAGGCGATCAAGAAGGCGGGCGCCGATATGCTGTTCATCCACGCGCGCGACCCCGACGAGATGCGGACGATCGGCGAGCGCCTCCCCGCCCCGCTGATGTGCTTTGCGCCGCCCGACGGCTTTGCCGAATTCCCGCTCAAGCAGCGCGACCTGGCGAAGCTCGGCTACCGCATCGCCGCCTCCTCGGGCACGGCCTTCGCCGCCATGCACAAGGCGGTGAAGCAGTCTTACGCCTCCCTGGCGAACGACACGCTCGATCCCTTCCTCGGCCGCGGCGGCGCCGAGACCGAAATGAAGGAGGCGCACAAGACCTGCGACCTTGCGCGCTATCTGGCGATCGAGAAGCGCACCATGAAGGCGTGAGGCCGACATCGTGACCTTCAGATCAACCGCCGCCGTCCTGACGATCGCCGCCGCCCTGGCGTGGCCCGCAGGAGCACGCGCCCAGACCGAATCCTGGCCCGCCAAGCCGGTGCGTATCGTATCGGCCATGACGCCGGGCGGCCTTTCGGACGTGCTTGCCCGCATCGTCGCCCAGCATCTCGAAGGCAAGCTCAACGGCAAGTTCATCGTGGAGAACCGGCCGGGCGGCGGCGGCGTGATCGGCGCCGTTTATGTGGCCGAGCAGCCCCCCGACGGCCTCGCGCTCTGCATCTCGGGGACCGGCTCGCACGTCATCGCGCCCGCGCTCAATCCCAATGTCGGCTTCGACACGATGAAGAGCTTTACCCACATCGCGTTCCTCGGCGGCTCACCCACCATGCTGGTCGTTTCGCCCGCGCTCGGCGTGTCGACCCTCGCCGACTTCACCGCGCTCGCCAAGACGCGCGGCGGCCTGCCGTTCGGCTCCTCGGGCACCGGGACCCACGGCCACCTGATCGGGGAATTGTTTGCCTCGACCGCCGCAGTCCCGTTGACCCACATCCCGTACCGAGGCGCCAACGTGGCGGTGACCGACGTCATGGCGGGCCATATCGCGGCCGCCTTCGTGACGACGTCGAGCGCCTCCCAGCAGGTGCGCGCCGGCCACGTGAAGGCGATCGCTGTGACCTCATCCGAGCGCCTCACGCAGTTTCCCAACATCCCGACATTTCGCGAGCTCGGCCATCCGGACCTCGTGGCGCTCACCTGGTTCGCGCTCTGCGGCCCCGCCGGGATGCCGAAAGAGATCGTGGCGAAGCTCAACGCGGCGGCGATCGAGGCCATGACGTCGCCCGCGGTCGCCCGCCAGCTCGAGTCGGAGGCGATCGAAGTGCTGCGGCTGTCACCGGAGAATTTCACAGCCTTCGTACAGGCCGAGATCGACCGCTTGGGACCGATCGCGCGGCGGATCGGCAAGGCGCAGTAGCCGTGGACCCATAGAGCGGCGGCCAAATGCCGGCCTGGGGCGCTCCTGTCGAACGACCTCTATTGCGCTTCCCGGGATCAAGACATCGCATCGTGCTGCTGCCTGCGCGCCATCCACCCACTCGCGCGCGATCTGCGCGCCGGTTAGGATCAGCCCTGCGCGCAAGCGCGGTGCCAAGCCAGCCGCACATTGATGGAACAGGGGTGCTGGATGCTGAAGCGAATCGAGCTTTTCGCCAAATACGGCCCTGCGGTCGCGCTGATCTCGCTCGTGATCGGCGGGGTCTACAACATCGGCGTCATGTGGGGCGCGGGCCAGCTCGACCTTCTCTACCTGCTGACCTATCTCGATCACATCAACTCGGCCGTCATGTCGACCGGCGTCTTCCTGGTCGGGCTGTTCATTCTCTATGGCCTGGGCTGGATCGTCGCGCCGATCTTCTCGCGCGCGGCGCGGTGGCTTCGCCTCGATCGGCTAAAGGTCGGCATCGGAGCGCGACCGTTCGCCGCGGGCATCCTCCTCCTGTTCACCGGCATCGATCAGCTGCGGATGCACGGGGTCACCCCGCGCCTGATCGCCGGCCAGGACGTAGCGTTCATCTTCTTCCTGATCGCCGGTATCTTGATCGTCAAATACTTTGCCCATCTCAGGCTCGAGCACGCTGTGCTGGCGACCCTTTTCGCCATCATGGCGGCGCTCGGGCTCGGGCTCGCCTGGATTCCGAATGCGCGGGAAAGTACGAGCCCCTATTTCTACATCGAGGCCGGGGATCGCGTCGTGGCCAGAGGCGTAAAGGCGTTCAGCGCATACGCCCTCGTGGTCGACGACAAGGGCTCGGTCCTCGCGATCCGCAACAGCGACATCAAGAAGATCACCATTGGCGATGAGCCGCCGCCCGGCTTCGCGGCCGCGCCCGCCGCCGGCAGCAAGCCCTAGCGCGAAACAGCTTGGCGGCTCGACGAACAGGCCTCACTTCGGCGGCTCGAACCCGTTCGCCCGCCAGCGCTCCGCCATGGCGGGCGACGTGAGGGCATCCACGAAGGCGCGCGCCGCGGCGGCGTCCGTGCTGCTCGCCGGGATGGCGGCCGCATAGGCCGAGTAATCCTGCAGCGGGCCCGGCAACGGGCCGGCGAGCCGCACGCCCTTGACCGCCACGGCCTCGCTGATGAACACGATCGCCATCTCGGCGCGGCCTTCCGCCACCTCGATGGCCGCTTCGCGGCCGCCGCGGGTGAGCACCGCTTTCTGCTTGATGGCGTCGGCGATGCCGAGACGCTCGGCGAGACCGGCGAAATAAATGCCCGAGGTGCCGCCCTGCGCCGGGTCGGTGTAGGCCACCGCGCGGGCCGCGACGAGCGCCTGCTTGAATCCGTCGGGCGTCGCGACGTCGGGCGCCGCCGCGCCGTCGCGGATGGCGACCCCGATGCCGACGCGTCCCAGATCGGCGCGGCTGCCGGGCAGGAACTTGCCGGTCTTCTCCAGCTCCGCCATCAGGGACGTCGAGACGATGATCAGGTCGGCCGGCTTGCCCGACGCGATGATGTCGCGCAGTTGTCCCGTGGTGCCGATCGTGAAGTC
This sequence comes from Xanthobacteraceae bacterium, assembly GCA_036270895.1. Lineage (GTDB taxonomy): Bacteria > Pseudomonadota > Alphaproteobacteria > Rhizobiales > Xanthobacteraceae > JAVDCA01. The sequence goes on along the minus strand of DATBBS010000073.1, from coordinate 1,065 downwards.
GAATTTCTGGCCGGTCTGGCGCGAATAATCGTCGATGATCTGCGCGATCAGGCCGCGCACCGCGCCGGCGGAAATCACCTTGAGCTCAGCCGCGCCGGAAGGGGCCGCGAAGAGCATGGCCGTCACTCCGATCAAGAACGCCAGACGACTCGCCATTCTGTCCCCTCAGTCACAAGACCGCCGCCGCAATATGCCGCGCTTCACGGGGTCTGGTATAGGTGAGAAGCTGTCGGCCAAGCGAGCCGCAATCTTATATCCGCCATCGGCGCCCCCACAACTCGGCCGGCAATCGACCACCGACCCCAAGTCGAGGCCCACATGATCTCTCGAAGAGCACTGGTTGCAGGCCTCGCGCTCGGCGCCGCCGGGATCGGACACGCGCGCGCCCAGGCCTATCCGACCAAACCGATCAAGCTGATCGTGCCCTTCGCGCCCGGCGGCCCGGCCGACGTCATGGCGCGCATCGTCACCCAGCGTATGAGCCCGATCCTGGGCCAGGCCTTCGTGCTGGAGAACCGGCCGGGTGCCGGCGGCACCATCGGGGCGCGCGCCGCCGCCCAGGCGGAGCCCGACGGCTATACGCTGCTGATGGCCAATACCAGCACGCTGGTGATCGGGCCCGCGGTCTACAAGAACGTCGATTACGACCCGGAGAAGAACTTCGCGCCGATCGCCGCCTTCGGCACCACGTCCAACCTGCTGGTGGTGCATCCTGCGGTTCCGGCCAAGACCGTCATGGAGTTCGTGGCGCTCGCCAAGGCCAAGCCGGGTACGCTCAGCTATTCGTCGCCCGGGCTCGGCACGCCGCCCCACCTGATCGGCGAGATGTTCAAGCTGCGCACCGGCGTCGACATCGTGCACGTGCCCTACAAGGGCGGCGGACAGGCGGTGTCGGACGTTGTCGCGGGGCAGGTGCAGATGACCTTCGAGAACCCCTCGGTCTCGCTGCCGCTGGTGCGCGGCGGCCAGGTCCGCGCGCTCGCCAGCACCGGCGAGCAGCGCAATCCGGAGGCCCCGGAGATCCCGACCATGATCGACGCCGGTGTCCCGGATTTCGTGTCGGTC
>DATBBS010000072.1:0-4231 GCA_036270895.1 Xanthobacteraceae bacterium | reverse complement strand
CCGGTGGTGCTCAAGCCCGCTTCCGAGACGCCGCTCACCATGCTGGCGCTGATGCCGCTGCTGGAGGAGGCCGGCGTCCCGGCCGGCGTCGTCAACGTCATCCCGTCGCGCCGCTCGGGCGCCGTGGTGAGCACCATGCTGCACGATCCGCGCGTACGCGTGGTGTCGTTCACCGGCTCGACCGAGGTCGGCCGCAAGCTGCTGCACGAAGCGGCCGACAACGTGGTCAAGCCGGCGATGGAGCTCGGCGGCAACGCGCCCTTCATCGTGTTCGAGGACGCCGACGTCGACGCCGCGATCGACGGCGCCATGATCGCCAAAATGCGCAACATGGGCGAGGCCTGCACGGCCGCCAATCGCTTCTATGTGCACGAGCGGGTGCATGACGAGTTCACCAAGAAGCTGACCGCCAAGATGGCGGCGCTCAAGATGGGCAACGGGCTCGACGATGGCGTCGCGCTCGGGCCGCTGGTCAACGCGGAGGGCCGCGACAAGGTCAAGGAGCTGGTCGCCGACGCGGTGCAGAAGGGCGCGAAGGTTCTCACCGGCGGCGAGGCGCCCGACGGCAAGGGCTATTTCTATCCGGCGACCGTGCTCGACAACGTGCCGGACGGCGCGAGCCTCATGAACGAGGAGATCTTCGGCCCCGTGGCCGCGATCCAGACCTTCACGTCCGAGGACGAGGCGGTCAAGCGCGCCAACGACACCGAATACGGTCTCGTCGCCTATCTCTACACCAAGGATCTGAGCCGCGGCATCCGGGTCTCGGAAAAGCTCGACTTCGGCATGATCGGGCTCAACCGCGGGCTGGTATCCGATCCGGCCGCCCCCTTCGGCGGCACCAAGCAGAGCGGGCTCGGCCGCGAGGGCGCCCATGAGGGACTGATGGAGTTCCTCGAGACCCAATATGTCTCGATGACCTGGTGAGCGCGCGGCGCGATGAATCACCCGGTCCGCACCCATGGGGTCGGCGCGCGTGGCGCGATGCTGCTCGCGCTCGCCCTCCTGATGCCGGGCGCCGGTGACGCCAGGAGCCAAGTCGTGCAGGGCCAGGAAACCCAAGGTCAAGCCATGCCAAGCGATGCCGCCAAACGTTTCGTGGGCGTGTGGCGCTATGTCGGAACGCAGGTCGACGGCAAGCCCCGGCCGAACCGCGGCGCCAATCCGAAGGGATTCATCTTCTATACGGCAAGCGGCGAAATGGGAGCGCAGATCGCGCCCGACCGCGAGAACAAGATGGCGGGCCACGAGCCCACGCCCGATGAGGCCAAGGCGGCGCTCGCCGACTACGTCGCCTATTTCGGCACCTATACGGTCGACGAGCGCGCCGGCACCGTGACCCATCACCGAAAGGCCAGCGTGCAGCCCGGCCCGCTCACCGATTATGTGCGCAACTACGAATTCACGGGCGACCGCCTGATTCTGCGGCCGGTCGGCACCACGCAGGAAGTGGTGTGGGAGCGGATCAAGTGAGCAACTTATCATTGCGAGCGAACAACGCGTCATTGCGAGCGAAGCGAAGCAATCTCCGCCACGCATGCGCGCGCTGTCGAGATTGCTTCGCTTCGCTCGCAATGACACCGACAACTTAGCCCCGGGGTTTCGATGGACGTCCTGATGCCGCAGCTCGGCGAGACCGTCGCCGAAGGCAAGATCACCAAATGGTTCAAGGCGGCCGGCGACAAGGTCGCGCCGGGCGACAACCTGTTCGAGATCGAGACCGACAAGGTGTCGATGGAGGTGCCGGCGACCGAGCCGGGCGTGCTCGCGGAAGTGCGCGTCGCGGCCGGCGAGATCGCGCCGGTCGGCGCCGTGGTGGCGGTGATTTCGGCGAGCGGCGCCGCCGTCAAGCCAACACCCGCAAGACCCGCCGCCCCTCCTCCGGCCGCAGCGCCGGCCGCGGCACGCGCGCCGGCAACGGCCGCGCCGAGCGCCCAGCCCGCACCTGCGCCGACGCCCCGGCGTCCTGTCGCGCTCGAGCCATTCCATGAAGTCCGCAGCCCGGAGCGCAACTACGGCCCGGCCAAGCTCGCGAGCGGCGTTACGGTGAGCCCGCTCGCCCGCCGGCTCGCGGCGGAAGCCGGCATCGATCTCGCCCACATTACCGCCTCCGGGCCGCATGGCCGCATCCTGGCGAAGGACGTCGCGAGCGCGAGCGCCGCGACACCCGCCGCGCGGGCGCCCGCCACGGGCGCCTCGGCCGCGAAGGTGATGGCGCTGTATGCGCCCGGCACCTACGAGGAGGTACCGCTCGACACGATGCGGCGCACGATCGCGGCGCGGCTGATCGAGGCCAAGCAGACCATTCCGCATTTCTATCTCAGCGCCGATGTCACCATCGAGCGCCTCATGGAGGTGCGCCAGGAAGCCAACGCGGCGGCCGCCAAACACGCGGACGGCAATCCGGCGTTCCGGCTTTCGCTCAACGATTTCGTCATCAAGGCCTGGGCGCTCGCGCTCCAGCGCGTCCCGGCCGCCAATGCGGTGTGGGCGGAGGACCGCATCCTGCGTTTCCGCCATTCCGACATCGGCATCGCGGTCGCGATCGAGGGCGGCCTGCTGACGCCGCTGATCCGCCAGGCCGAAACCAAGGGCCTGATCGAGCTCTCTGCCGAAATGAAGGAGCTCGCGGAGCGGGCGCGCGCCCGCAAGCTCAAGCCGACCGAATATCAGGGCGGCGCGAGCGCGATCTCCAACCTCGGCATGTATGGCATCCGCGAATTCTCGGCGATCATCAACCCGCCGCAGTCGACCATCCTGGCGGTCGGCGCCGGCGAGCGCCGGCCGGTGGAGACCGCCGACGGCGTGGGCTTCGTCAGCAAGATGTCGGTGACGCTGTCATGCGATCACCGGGTGGTCGACGGCGCGCTCGGCGCCGAGCTGGTCGACGCCTTCCGGCACTTCATCGAGCATCCGGTCGGGCTGATGATCTGACGGTGGTTCTCAAGCCGACGGCTGGGCGCCGCCGACGTCGAACATCCGGCGGCTGAGCGCGATGTTGAACGCATAGCCTCCGAACAGGTCGGTCGCCGTCACCAGGATCAGCAGGATGGCGGCTTCCCAGCGCTGGGGCGTGCCGAGCAGATTCGACTTGCCGAATACCACCACCAGCACGACCGCCAGCGGGATCAGCGACGCCATGCCGTCCACCACGCCGACGAATCGCGTTCGGGCGGTCGGCAGCGCAAAAGGAATTGAGATCAGCTGGAACGACAGATAGCCCCATGCGAGCCACGCCATGTTGAATCCCAGGCGTTCCGGCGTGAAAAAGCCGACCGTTCCGTCCAGCCGGCCCAGCAGATGCTCGCCGGCGAAGCCGAAGAAATAGACCTCCCAGAGCGCGAGCAGCAGCGCGAAGGTGATACTCAATCCGCTCACCGACATTCCGCCCTGGCGCATCATCGTCTCCCTGTGTGGCTCGACTCTCGCCGAGCATAGCGTATTGCGCATGGCGGCGGTTCGTCTACACCCTCACGGCGCGACACGGGAACCCGGGTGCGGTCCGCCGCGAATACCGCCCCGGCGGATTGAAACCCGAAGCCCGGCCGCCCTATAAGGTGGCGGCATCGCGGCAAAGTGCCCGTTGCCGCAAGGGAGACTCGAGAATGGCGAGCCAAAGGCCCGACATCCTGTTGCTCGGCACACCGAAGCCGGTGATCGCCAACGGGCTCGCGGCGGCCTTCAATGTGCACAAGCTGGCGGACGCAAAGGACCGCGACGCCTTCCTGGCGGAGCTCGCCGACAAGGTGCGCGGCTTTGCGGTGACGTTCAGCAATATCGCGATCGACGGCGCCCTGATGTCGCGCTTTCCCCGCCTGGAGATCGTCGCAAGCTTCGGCGTCGGCTACGACCATGTCGACGTCAAATGGGCGGCCCAGCACGGCATCGTGGCCACCAACACGCCCGACGTCCTCAACGAGGAGGTGGCCGACACCGCGCTCGGGCTCCTGTTGTGCTCCGTGCGCGAGTTTCCGCAGGCCGAGCGCTATCTGCGGGCCGGCAAATGGGCCGCGAAGGGCTATCCGCTCACCAAGGCGACGTTGCGCGACCGTACCGTCGGCATCGTCGGGATGGGGCGGATCGGCAAGGCGATCGCGCGCCGGCTGGAGGCCTTCGGGGTGCCCATCGTCTACCACAGCCGAAACGCCCAGCCCGGCGTCGCCTACCGCCACTATCCGCGGCTGGTCGACATGGCGCGCGACGTCGACACCCTGATGGTGATCGTGCCGGG
>DATBBS010000071.1:0-6501 GCA_036270895.1 Xanthobacteraceae bacterium | reverse complement strand
CTTGCCGCCGACCGAGGAATCGACCTGGGCCAGGAGCGTGGTCGGCACCTGGACGTAGTCGAGGCCGCGGCGCACCGCGGCGGCGCAGAAGCCGGCGAGATCGCCGACCACGCCGCCGCCGAGCGCGATCACGACGTCGCCGCGCTCGATGCGCGATGCGATCAACGCGTCGCAGACGCGCTCGAACATCGCGATGCTCTTCGAGCCTTCGCCGGGCGGCACGCTGACATGGATCGCCGTGATGCCGGCGGCCGCAAGCGCCGATTGCGTCTCGGCAAGCAGGAGCGCTTCGACGGTCGCGTCGGTGACGATCGCGGCCTTGGCGGCGGGCTTGAGCGCCGCGATGCGGGTCCCGAGCGAGGCGAGCAGCCCGCGGCCGATCACGATGTCGTAGGCGCGCGCGCCGAGCGCGACCCGCACGGTGACCGGGTCACTCGCGCGCAGCGGCGCCGTCACGGCGTGCCCTCGCGCGGCGCGACCTCGCGCGGAGCGCCACGCTGGCGCAGCGCTGCGACGATCTCCTCGACGATACTTTCATGCGGCACGTCGCGCGACGCCACCGTGAGATCGGCGTCGGCATAGACCGGGTAGCGCTCGGCGATCAGCGCCGTGAGGGTTGCGGCCGGATCGTCGGTCTTGAGCAGCGGACGGTCGCCGCGCCGCTTGATGCGCTTCATCAGCACGTCGAGCTCGGCCTTGAGCCAGACCGACACGCCCTTGAGTCGGATGAGGGCGCGGGTGTCGGCGTTCATGAAGGAGCCGCCGCCGGTCGCCAGCACCTGCGGACCGTGCTCGAGCAGGCGCGCGATCACCCGCGCCTCGCCGGCGCGGAAATAGGGCTCGCCGTGCCGCTCGAAGATCTCGGCGATGGTCATGCCGGCGGCCTGCTCGATCTCGCTGTCGGCGTCGACGAAAGGAACCGCGAGACGCGCCGCGAGCCGGCGGCCGATCGACGACTTGCCCGATCCCATCATGCCGACGAGCACGATCGAGCGCGCGCCGAGCGCCGCCACAAGGGCGGCGTCGGCCGGCGCTGCAACCGAATCGTGTGGCACCGCGACTTCGTTCATGAGCCTGCCCTGAAGATGCGGCCAGTAGTCCCACAAAGCCGGCGGCGATACAACCCGCGCCGCAGCCCGATACCGCCACCCGCGCCCGCCGCCGAAGCCCCGTCTTTACAAAACTTTACGCGCCGGAGAAGTGCCCGCAACGACGCGCCGCCAGATTGCGGGCGTGGCACCCGGCCACGTAATCGAAGGAGAACCAGATGAGTGAGCAACCCACCAGCCAACAACCCAATTCCGGCCCTCCGGCGCGCTGCCGGGGCCGCGGCCGCGCCGCCATCGTGATCCTGATCGTGGCGCTGGCCGGCGGCCTGTTCGGCGCCTTCGTCACCAAATCCTTCAGCCAAGGTTTCGGGCCGCCCTGGCACGGCGGCGGAATGATGGGCGGGCCCATGATGGGCGGACCAATGGGCCATGGGTTCAGCGCGGAACGCGCCGACCGCATGGTGCGCCACCTCGCGGTCGAGCTCGACGCCAGCGCGGACCAGCAGGCCAAGCTGCAGGCGATCGTCAAGGCGGCGGCCGGCGACATCGTTCCGATGCACGAAAAAGTCCTGGCCGCACGCCAGCAGGCGCGCGCGCTGCTCACCGCGCCGGCCGTCGATCGCGGCGCGATCGAAAAGCTGCGGACCGAGCAGATCGCCACCATGGATGCCTTCAGCAAGCGCGTCGCGCAGGCGCTCGGCGACGCGGCCGACGTGCTGACCCCCGAGCAACGCAAGAAGCTCGACGACCTCCTGCCGCCGGCCGGGGGCTACTGGCGGCCATGGCATCGGGGCTAAGCTGACGCGGTGCCGCGCATCCTGCTGATCGAAGACGACCTGCGGCTCGCCGGGATGGTGAAACACTATCTCGGCGAGGCGGGTTTCGACGTCACGCACGCGCCGACCGGCGGCGCCGGCGTCGCGCTCGCCGGCCGCACGGGTTTCGACGCGCTGATTCTCGATCTCATGCTGCCCGACATGGACGGCCTCGATGTCTGCCGGCGGGTCCGCGCCGAGGCCGAGACGCCGATCCTGATGCTCACCGCGCGCGGCGACGCCATGGACCGGGTGGTCGGCCTCGAGATGGGCGCCGACGACTACCTGCCGAAACCGTTCGAGCCGCGCGAGCTGCTGGCGCGCCTCAAGGCGATCATGCGGCGGCGCAGCGGCCCGAAGAGCGCCGGCGTGCTGCGCTTCGGCCGGCTGCAGATCGATCCCGGCGCGCTCGCGGTGCGGCTCGACGGCGAGCCGCGGGCTTTGACGAGCTACCAGTTCGCGCTTCTGCTCGTCTTGGCGCGCCATGCCGGGCGGGTCATGTCGCGCGAGACGATCATGGACCTCCTCAAGCATGAGCGGCTGGAAGCCTTCGACCGCTCGATCGACGTGCACATCTCGCGCATCCGGGCCGCGATCGAGGACGATCCGAAAAAGCCGCGCCGCGTCATCACGGTGCGTGGCGCCGGTTACGTGTTCGCCAAGGCGCAGGATTGATGAAACGCCTCTATCAGAAAATCTATCTTACCATCATCGCGAGCCTGTTGCTGGTCGTGCTGGTGGCGGGCGCGGTCTGGCGCCTGGGGGGCGACCGCATGCCGGTGGCCCAGGCCTTCGAGATGGCGGGCGAACTGGCGGCCGCCGCGCTGCCCGCCGCCGATGCGGCGCCGGCCGCACAGCAACAGGCGATCGAGCGGCTGGCGCAAAGGCTCAGGATCGATCTGGCGCTGTTTGATTCCTCGCTGCGGGAGATCGCGGCCTCGGGCCGCCCGCTCCCGCCGCCGTCAGGCAGATTCGAGAGCGGCGGCTGGCTCTATGGTCCGGGCGGTCCGGCCTGGAGCTTCCGGCTGCCCGACGGACGCTGGATCGTGGCGCGCGCCCCGATGCGGCACCGCAATCCGCTCATCGGCCTGGTGTTGTTTCTCGGCGGCATCGCGCTGGCGGTCGCCATTGCGGCCTATCCGGTGGTGCGCGGCCTGACGCGGCGGCTCGAGCGTCTCCAGGCCGGCGTCGAGACGCTGGGCGCCGGCAACCTGGCGGCGCGGGTGAAGGTCGAAGGCCGCGACGAGGTGGCGCGGCTCGCCGCGAGCTTCAACCGCGCCGCCGCCCGCATCGAAGAGCTCATGGGCGCGCACCGCCTGCTGCTCGCCAATGCGTCGCACGAGCTGCGAACGCCGTTGTCCCGCCTGCGGCTCGGCCTCGAGCTCTACGAAGAGAAACGCGAGCCCGGTCTGAAGGCGGAGCTCGCGCGCGACATCGCCGAGCTCGACCTGCTGATCGACGAGATATTGCTGACCAGCCGGCTCGACGCCGCGCCGGCCCTGCAAATCGAGCCGGTGGATCTGCTCGGGCTGGCGGCGGAAGAATGCGCCCATTACGAGGAATGCACGCTGCACGGCCAGCCTGTGGCGCTCCGCGCCGATCCGCGCCTGCTGCGCCGGCTCATTCGCAATCTCCTGGACAATGCCCGGCGTCACGGCGCGCCGCCGGTGACCGTCACGGTGGCACGCGATGGCGCGCAGGCCATCATCGAGGTCGCGGACGCCGGCGCCGGCATCCCGGCGAGCGAGCGCGATCATGTGTTCACGCCGTTCCGCCGCCTCGGCCGGGAAAGCAGCGGCGCCGGTCTCGGGCTCGCGCTGGTGCGGCAGATCGCCCGTCTGCATGGCGGCGAGGCGACGGTGGCGCCGCGGCCGCAACAACCGAGCTGCTTCCGGGTCACCCTGCCGGTCGCTTGACGGCCCGGCGCGGCGCCCCGACAGTGCCGGCAACCGCTGCGAATCGGGCGCATGCCGGGCGCTTCGAAGAGTTGGATCCATGCCGAGCCTGCTGCGATTTCTCATGGTGATCGGGATCATCTTCGGCCTCGCCTATGCGGCGATCTTCGCGCTCGCCACCCTGGTCGACCCGAAGGCGCGCGATATCACCGTCACGGTGCCGCCCGACAAATTCGTCAAGCCGCGCTGAGGCCCGCGATGGCGCGCCCGCCCAGACACTCGCCGCAAAGGCTCACCGGGCTGTTCCTCGACATGCTGGCGGCCGAGCGCGGCGCGGGTCCCAACACGCTCGAAGCCTATACCCGCGACCTCGACGATCTCGCGGCCCATCTCGCCGCCGCCAAGACGACGATCGCGACGGCCGCGACCGCCGACCTGCGCGCCTATCTGGGCACGCTGGCGGCGCGCGGCTTCAAGGCGTCGTCGGTCGCCCGCCGGCTTTCGGCAGTCCGCCAGCTCTACCGCTTCCTCTATGCGGAAGGACATCGCCGCGACGATCCGGCGGCCGTGATCGAAGGCCCCAAGCGCGGGCGCGTGCTGCCGAAAGTGCTTTCCATCGCCGAGGTCGACCGGCTGCTGGCGGCCGCGCATGCGGGCGCCAACGACGCCGCGCGTCCGCAGGCCGAGCGGCTGCGGGCGCTGCGCCTCGCCTGCCTCTTGGAGGTGCTCTACGCGACGGGCTTGCGGGTGTCCGAGCTCATCGCGCTGCCGGCCTCGGCGGCCCGGCGCGACGAGCGCATGCTGGTGGTGCGCGGCAAGGGCGGCAAGGAGCGGCTGGTGCCGCTCAACCAGGCCGCCAGGACGGCGATGCGCGCCTATCTCGACCGCCTCGCCGAGGGCGAGCGGCTCGGCAAGGGCGAACTGCATGCGGGCTCGAAATGGCTGTTCCCGTCCTTCGGCGAGAGCGGCCACCTCACCCGCCAGCACGTGGCGCGCGAGCTCAAGAGCCTGGTGGCGGGCGCCGGGATCGCGCCCGAGCGCGTGAGCCCGCATGTGCTGCGCCACGCCTTCGCGAGCCACCTGCTGCAGAACGGCGCCGATCTGCGCGTGGTGCAGACCCTGCTCGGCCATGCCGATATCTCGACCACGCAGATCTACACCCACGTGCTCGACGAGCGGCTCAAGAGCCTGGTGCGCGACCTGCATCCGTTCGGGGAGGAGAAGCAGCCGGGATGAGGCCGGCCTTCGCTTGACTTGCGCTGCCCCCCGGGCTTGTTTCGGCCGCGCGGGGACAGCCGCCCACCCGAGGCCCGATGCGCAGCTATCTCGATTTTGAAAAGCCGGTCGCCGAGCTCGAGGCGAAGGTCGAGGAGCTGCGCGCCATGGCGGCGACCGGCGACGCGGTCGCGGTCGGCGAGGAGATCGCCCGCCTCGAGGCCAAGGCCTCGGCGGCGCTCGCCGATCTCTATGCCGGCCTTACGCCCTGGCAGAAGACCCAGGTGGCGCGGCATCCGCAGCGCCCGCATTGTCTCGATTTCATCGCGCAGCTGGTGGGGAACTTCGTCCCCTTCGCGGGCGACCGCAAATTCGGCGAGGACGAGGCGATCGTCGGCGGCTTCGGCCGCTTCCGCGGCGAAAGCATCTGCGTGATCGGCCACGAGAAGGGCGCGACCACCGAGAGCCGGCTCAAGCACAATTTCGGCATGGCGCGCCCCGAGGGCTACCGCAAGGCGGTGCGGCTGATGGAGATGGCGGACCGCTTCGACATCCCGGTGCTGGCGCTCGTCGACACCGCGGGGGCCTATCCGGGCATCGACGCGGAGGAACGCGGCCAGGCCGAGGCGATCGCCCGCTCGACCGACGCCTGTCTGAGCCTCGGGGTTCCCAACGTGGCGGTGATCCTCGGCGAAGGCGGCTCGGGCGGCGCCATCGCGCTCGCCACCGCCAACCGCGTGCTGATGCTCCAGCACGCGATGTACAGCGTGATCTCGCCCGAGGGCGCGGCCTCGATCCTGTGGCGCGATACCGCGAAGGCGCAGGAGGCCGCCACCAATATGAAAATCACCGCCGAGGACCTCACCCGGTTCGGCGTGATCGACGCGATCGTGCCGGAACCGGTGGGGGGCGCCCACCGCGACCCGGCCGCCGCCATCGCGGCGACCGGGGACGCGATCGCGACCGCCCTGGGCGACATGGCGGGCCTCGACCGCGAGACGGTCCGCCGCCAGCGCCGGGACAAATTCCTGGCGATCGGACGCTCGATGCTCTGAAACGTTGTTTCAAAGAATTTCGGAATGTCACAAGTATTACCGGCCGTATTTCCCGAGTATTCCGAAAATGACCCGAGAATAGATTCGCGGACTGCTTAGAATAGATATTTCCGCAACGCTCACAGGAACTTGGCGGTATCGTTTACGATCCGTTCACCAACGCCGTGCTCCAATGAGGGCCGTGATAACTTCGCCTTGCTTAGACCACATCTTAAGGATAACGATTCCTTGAACGTCGGGACGGTGGCAGCTGCCGAACGTGGGTATGGTGACGGCCACCGCACGGGGAGTTGGGCGTTGAATCGTCACACGGGTTGGGTCCGCACGCGGGTGGCGTCGGCCGCGATCGCATCCGCGATCGCGCTGTCCGGCTGCGACACCGATGGCACCTCTCCGGTCCTGTCGGGACGCGCGATGCAACCGCTCTCGGGCGAGACACTCGCGCTGCTCGAGAAGAAGGACATGCCCAAGG
>DATBBS010000070.1:0-2594 GCA_036270895.1 Xanthobacteraceae bacterium | reverse complement strand
TTGGCGGGCACCGGCAGGCCGGTGATCGGCGCCTTGACGACGTCGACGGCCTGCCCACGGATGCCGCCGATGACGTCGTATTCGCACACCCCGTAGGGCACCTCGCTCGACGCCATCAGGAAGGACATCGGGTCGCAGCCGACCACGATGGCGACCGGCATCGGCTCGCCGCGCGCCTCGTATTTGTCGCGCTGGATGCGGCCGTGCTTGCCGGGCGAGATGTAGAAGCCGACCGTCTGCTTGTCGTGGATCATCACCCGGTAGGTGCCGCAATTGATCCAGCCCTCGTCGGGATCGCGCGTCACGTTGAAGCTGCCGGTGCCGATGTAGCGCCCGCCATCCTGTTCGTGCCATTTCGGCGTCGGGAAGACGGTGACGTCGACGGCGTCGCCGGTGATCGTGTTCTCGAACACCGGCCCGTCATTGACGTAGCGTGGCGGGATGCGCTTGAGGTCGGCCATGTAGTGGGTGCGGAAGCCCTCGCTGAGCTCGAGCTTGCTGAGATGCGTCGGAAAGCCGAGCGTCATGCGCTGGCGCGCGCCGCCAAAGAAATTCACCAGGATCCGGCTGCCCGGCAGCGTCCCGGGCACCTCGCTGAAGATCACGCAGGGCGCGTTCTCGTCATGCAGGATGACCTCGGACGCCATGCCGATGTCCTTTTCCCACGACAGCCCCTTGACCTCGCGGATCTCGCCGAGCTTGCGCGCCTCCGCGATCCACTCGCGCAGGTCCGTGTAGGCGACCTGCGGCTTGGCGTCGGAGCCGCCGCCCGTGCCCGTCCCGATGACGTTGCCCATCTGGTCCGATTTCGGATCGCTTGCTGCCATCGCGTGTCTCCGGGCACGTCTGCGGGTTCAACACCGCCACATGGATGGAGAATGCCCGCAATCGGAATGGCGCGCCAGCGGGCGCGACCGGACGTCAGTCCAGCTGCGCGCCCGACGCCTTCACGACGGCGGTCCATTTCGGAATCTCGCTCGCGATATAGGCGGCGAATTCCTGCGGCGAGCTGCCCACGATCTCGACGCCGAGATCGGCGAGCGCGCGGCGGGTGTCGGGATCGGCCAGCGCCTTGACGGTGGCGGCGTGGAGCGTCTCGACGACGTCTTTCGGCGTGCCGGCCGGCGCCACCAGGCCGTGCCAGGTGGTGGCGTCGAAGCCCGGCAACCCGAGCTCGGCCACGGTCGCAAGCTCGGGCATCAGCGACGTGCGTTTGATCGTGGTCACGGCGAGCGGCCGCAGGGTGCCGGCCTTGATGTGGCCGATCACCGAGGCCGAGGTCGCGAACATCAGCTGCACGTGCCCCGCGATCACGTCCTGCAGCGCCGGCGCGGCGCCCTTGTAGGACACCGCCACGATGTCGACATGCGCCTCCGCTTTGAACAGCTCGGCCGACAGATGCGCGGCCGCCCCGAAGCCCGAATTGGCGTAATTGAGCTTGCCCGGACTGGCCTTGGCGAGCGCGATCAATTCGGCCATCGACTGCACCGGCAGCGACGGATTCACCACCAGGATGTTGGGCTGGGTGCCGATCATGCTGATCGGGGCGAAATCCTTCTCGGCATCGTAGTTGAGCTTCTTGAACAGGGCGCCGTTGGTGGCGAGGATGCTGTTGTTGCCCATCAGCAGCGTGTAGCCGTCGGGCGCCGCATGGGCGACCACCTCCGCCGCGATATTGCCGGCGCCGCCCGGGCGGTTGTCGATGATGAAGGTCTGGCCGACGATTTTTTCCAGCTGCTTGCCGATGATGCGCGAGAGCACGTCGCTCGGCCCGCCGGGCGTGAAGGCCACCACCAGGGTGACGGGGCGGGCCGGATAGTCGGCGGCGCGGGCGGCGGGGGTGAGGCAGAGCGAGACGAAGGCGGCGACGGCGAGCTTACGGAGCATTTGGGGTTTCCTCAGCGTTGGGCGGGCATCATACGTCAGCGCGTCGGCTCTTGCGTTCGCGCCACTTGCCGCAGCGGACGTTCCCCCTCCCCCGCTTGCGGGGGAGGGTTCGGGTGGGGGCGCCGGAGACCCCTGCGCAAGCGGCTTCCCCCTCCCTTCCCTCCCCCGCAAGCGGGGGAGGGTCGATAGAGCCGATGCGCATTGCGTCAGTCGCTCACCGTCCCGCGGCGTAGCCCTGCATGCCGCGCGGGTTGGCGGCGGCGCGGCGGCGGCGGCCGTCGCGCGAAGCGGCGGTGAGGCGGCCCTCAGACCAGCCCGGCCCGACCTCGACGATATGGCCGCGGCGCGTGAGCTCCTCGCGGGTCGCGGCGGGGACGCGGCTCTCGACCACCAGCACGCCGGGCCGCGCGGTGCGCGGCCAGAACGAGATCGGGAAATGCTCGGAGTGCCAGGCTGGCGCGTCGATCGCCTCCTGCAGATTCATGCCGGCATGGACGTGGCGCAGGAACAGCTGCGTGGTCCACTGGTCCTGCTGATCGCCGCCCGGCGTGCCCCAGGCCAGATAAGGCTCGCCGTCACGCAGTGCGAGCGTCGGCGACAGCGTCGTGCGCGGCCGCTTGCCGGGTGCAAGCCCCGCGGGATGTTGCTCATCGAGCCAGAACATTTGCGCGCGCGTGCCGAGGCAGAAGCCGAGTTGCGGAATCACC
>DATBBS010000069.1:0-4527 GCA_036270895.1 Xanthobacteraceae bacterium | reverse complement strand
CCGACCGTGGCGCCCGAGACCTCGGCGGGCGGCGCGGCGAGAAAGCGTTCAAGCGCGCTGGTAAAGCGAACCGTCGCCACTATTCAACCAACTCTCTTGACCCCAATACGTTGATATCAACATAATGGGCGCATGTCAAACCGTCGGCCAAACCGCGCGCCGCTGCCGTACGAAACGACGATCAAGGTGCGCGACAACTGCCTGTGTCTGCACTTGCAGCGGGCGGCGCGCGCCGTGGCGCGGCATTTCGACGAGTTGATGCGTCCTACGGGTCTGACGAGCGGACAATTCTCTTTGTTGATGTCGCTCAACCGGCCCGATCCGCCGACGATGCGCGCCGTCGCCGAATTGTTGGCGATGGACCGCACGACGTTGACCGCCAATCTGAAGCCGTTGGAGCGTCGCGGCTTCGTCCGCGTGCGGATCGACCGAAACGACCGGCGCAGCCGCCGCCTCGTGCTGAGCGCTAAAGGCCGCGCCGCGCTCCTTGCCGCGATGCCCGCCTGGGAGCAAGGCCATGCGCTGATCGAGCCTGCCCTCGCCGGCCGTAACGCGAACCGCCTGCGCGCCGATCTCCGCGCCCTCGCCTAGTCGCGCCCTCAGCAGAGCGGGAAGCGCTCGCTATCGGGCCCGATAGCCGAACCCGGTCCACAGAGCAGCATTAATATGCCCCGGCCTTATCAACCGCGCGGCGCGTTGTCGCACTCGCATTGGCCGCGGCCTCGCCCATCTGCATGCCAGCCGCGTCGGCGGTGAGGATCGCCACGTCTCTTCCCGATGAGGGTAATACGGCACGGACCCACCTACGGTCGGTTCGGAAGCGCAACGCTGTTCGTTCATTGCACGCCCTCACGACATGCGGAGACTCGACATGGCTCGAACGACCGCGGCGCGGCGGAGTAAGACTGTTACCCCGATGCCGGACAAACTTTCGGTGTCGTTGATCATCAACGGCGTCGAGAGGAAGCTCGAACTCGCGCCGTGGACGACGCTGCTCGATGCGCTGCGCGACCATCTCGAACTGACCGGCACAAAGAAGGGCTGCGATCACGGCCAGTGCGGCGCGTGCACCGTGCTGGTGGAGGGTCGCCGGATCAATTCCTGCCTCACGCTCGCCGTCATGCAGGACGGCGCCCACGTGACAACGATCGAAGGCCTGGCAGCGAATGGGGCGCTGCATGCGCTGCAGCAGGCGTTCATCGACCATGACGCTTTCCAGTGCGGCTACTGCACACCGGGGCAGATCTGCTCCGCCGTCGGCTTGATGGCCGAGGGCAAGGCGAACAGCGCCGACGAAATCCGCGAACTGATGAGCGGCAATATCTGCCGCTGTGGCGCATATCCGAACATCGTTGCAGCGATCCGGCAGGCGATGGGACAGCCATGATCAATTTCCAGTACGCGCGCGCCACGGACGTCGCCGACGCGGTGCGCCAGCTTGCCGCCGATCCGCGCGCCAAATTCATCGCCGGTGGCACCAACCTGATCGATCTGATGAAAGAGGATGTCGAACGCCCGACAACGCTGATCGACATTACGCATTTGCCCCTCAAGAGCGTCGAGGAAACCGCGGAGGGGGGGTTGCGGATCGGCGCGCTCGTGCCGAATTCCGACCTCGCCTACCACGCGCTGATCGCCCAACGCTATCCGATGCTCGCAAGCGCGATCCTGGCAGGCGCCTCGGCCCAGCTGCGCAACATGGCCTCGACCGGCGGCAATCTTCTGCAGCGCACGCGCTGTTACTATTTCTACGACACCACGACGCCCTGCAATAAACGCGAGCCCGGCAGCGGCTGTTCCGCCATCTCGGGCCTCAACCGCATGCACGCGATTCTCGGCGCGAGCGAAGCGTGCATCGCGACGCATCCCTCCGACATGTGTGTGGCGCTGGCCGCGCTCGATGTCAAAGTTCATGTTGCCGGGCCGGCGGGGGCGCGAACGATCGCGTTTCCAGATTTTCACCGGCTACCGGAGAATACGCCACAGCAGGACACGAATCTGCGACCGGACGAAATCGTGACCGCTATCGAGCTCCCGGCACGTGGCTTTGCGAAGCATTACACCTATCTGAAAATCCGCGACCGCCTCTCCTATGCCTTTGCGCTCGTATCGGTCGCGGCCGCCCTGGAGTTGGAAGGAAACACCGTCAGAGAGGCCCGTCTGGCGCTCGGCGGCGTCGCGCACAAGCCGTGGCGCGACCCGGCGGCCGAAGCGGCGCTGCGCGGGCAGGCTGCGACACCCGCGACGTTCGCCCGCGCGGCGGATCTCCTGCTACGAGACGCCAAGAGCTACGAGCACAACTCCTTCAAGATCGATCTCGCTCACCGGACCATCGTGCGTGCCCTGACGCAGGCGGCAGCCGGTACGCCGCAATCGCAGTCCGACAAGAGAATCCGGTGAGGAGGAGCCGCGCATGACGGGCTACATCGGCACCGCGACGTCCCGCGTCGATGGCCGCGCCAAGGTCACCGGCGCGGCGAAATACGCTGCCGAGTTCAATACGCCGGGACTGGCGCATGCCAGCCTGGTGACATCGCCGATCACGAAGGGCCGCATCGCGCGGATCGACGCTGCCGAGGCGCTTGCCGTTGCGGGCGTTGTCGACGTGCTGACGCATCGGAACCGGCCGCGCATGGCGAGCACGGACAGTGCCTATAAGGACGAGGTGGCGCCGGAGGAGGGTTCGCCCTACCGGCCGTTCTACGATGAACGGATCCGGTTCAGCGGACAGCCTGTCGCGCTGGTGATCGCCGAACAGGCGGAGATCGCGCGCTTCGCGGCCTCGCTGGTGCGCGTCGAATATGAAGAGGAGGCGCACGTCACAGATTTGTACCGTCAGCGTGACAACGCCTTCTCATTGAAACCGGGTGGCGACCCGTTCGGGCCGCCAAAGCCGCGCGGCAACGCCGAGCGGGCGTTCGCCGCGGCTGAAGGGCGCCATGAGGGCGAATATCACGTGCCGATCGAGCACCATAACCCCATGGAGCCGTATGCCTCCACGGTCATCTTCGAGCGGGATGGTAAGCTTACCGTCTACGACAAAACCCAAGGCGTGCAGAACGTCCAGCGCTATCTGTGCGGCGTACTCGAAATGGCGACGGACCAGGTGCGCGTCATCTCACCGTTCGTCGGCGGCGCGTTCGGTTCCGGGCTGCGGCCGCAATTTCAGGTCGTGTTGGCGGCGCTGGCGGCACGCGCGCTGAAACGCTCGGTACGTCTCGTACTGACTCGGCAGCAGATGTACGGGCTCTGCTACCGGCCAGCGATGATCCAGCGAATCGCGCTGGGTACCACCGCAAGCGGAACGCTCGACGCGATCATGCACGACGCCCTGACGGTAACCTCACAATATGAGGACTTCCACCGCCAGGAGACCGGCTGGTCGGGCCTCCTTTACAAATCCGCCCACGCGACATACGCGCATAAGCTCGCGCGGCTCGACCTGCCGACACCAAGCGACATGCGGGCCCCCAGCGCCGCGACCGGCGTCTTTGCGCTCGAATGCGCGATGGACGAGCTCGCGGTCGCCTTGAATCTCGATCCCGTCGAGCTACGCCTGCGATGCTATTCTGACCGCGAACAGCACACGGATCGGCCGTACAGCAGCAAGAGCCTGCGCGATTGCTACCGCCAGGGCGCGGAAGCTTTTGGCTGGGAGAAACGCAGCCCCGAGCCGCGCTCGATGCGAGACGGCGGTGAGCTGGTCGGGTGGGGAATGGCGAGCGGCGTCTGGGAAGCGCTGCAGGTGCCGATCACGGTGCGCATCGCGCTTACCGCTAACGGCCATGCGGAGGTTTCCTGCGCAACCTCCGACATCGGCACCGGCACCTACACGATCATGGCGCAGGTCGCGGCCGAGATGCTGGGGTTGCCGCTCGACAGCGTCACGATCAAGCTCGGTGACTCGACATTGCCGCAATCACCGGTCGAGGGCGGATCGTGGATTGCCGCTTCCGTGTCGAACGGGATCGTGACGACAGCCGAGGCGGTCCGCAACGAGCTGCTGCAGTTAGCGATGCAGATGCCCAATTCGCCGCTCGCCGACGCGGCCTCGGACGAGGTCGCGCTGGTCGGCGGGAAGCTGGTGAGCAAGCGGAATCCGGCGCGTGCGGTCTCGATCGCGGACGCGATGCGGCATGGCGGCATCGACCGCATCGAGGAGGAGAAATCCACGACCTTCAATGATGACGGCTCACACGCGCACAACACGCACTCGGCGGTCTTCGCCGAAGTCAAGGTGGACGAGCAGCTCGGCATCGTCCGCGTCACGCGCGTGGTCAGTGCGGTCGCGGCAGGCCGCATCCTGAACACCAAGACGGCGAGCAGCCAAATCATCGGTGGCGTCGTGTGGGGGATCGGCATGGCATTGCACGAAGAGACGCTCCTTGACCACAAATTCGGCCGCATCATGAACGCGAACATCGCCGAATATCATGTGCCGGTTAACGCCGACATCCATGACATCAAGGTGATCTTCGTCGATGAGCCGGACGATATCGTCAATCCGCTCGGCATCAAGGGTGTGGG
>DATBBS010000068.1:0-26829 GCA_036270895.1 Xanthobacteraceae bacterium | reverse complement strand
GCCGTCTTGGCCTGGGTGTTGGTCTGCGCCGAGGTCGCGGACATTTTCTCCGAGGTCTCGCGCATCTGGCCGGCGGCCTGCGCCAACGCCTCGATGCCCTCGCGCATGTGGCTTTCGAAAGCCACGATCGCGCCTTCGGTCGCCTGCTGGCGCGCCGCCGCCTGCGCATGCCGGTCGCGCTGCTCGTCCTCGATCCGCGCCTTCTCGACGGCGTTCTGCTTGAATGTTCCGAGCGCGCCCGCAAGCGCGCCGATCTCGTCGGTGCGATCGGCGAATGCCGCCTCCGCGGCGAGGTCGCCACGTGCGACCCGCAGCATCGCCTCCTGAATGGCCCGCAACGGATTGATGACCCGCCGCGTCACGGCCGTCATGCCGCCGGCCGCGAGGCCGATGGCTGCGGCCAGCAGCAAGAGCTCGACGATCAAATCGAGCTTTGCCGCGTCGCGTTGCGCCACGGCGTGCTCCTTGGCGGCGTCGAGGGTGCCTTCGGCCACGGTGAGCAGGCGCGCGAGGTTTCCGACCGTGAAGGGGGTCCATTCATTCGCGGTCATCGCCGGCTTCTCGCCATTCAGCAGCGACTGCAGGAGACTGTCGCGCTTGGCCGTGTATTCGGTTCCAAAATAGACATTTTTTGCGGCCGCGATGGCCTCGGCGAGGCGCGGCGGCAGTTGCGTTCCGGACGTCATATCCAGCAGGGCCGCCCAGACGGCCTCGGTGGTGGCAACGAAGCCCGCATATTTCTCGCGCGCGTCCGGCGGCAGGCGTCCCGCCGCGAGGCCATTGGACACCATCAGCGAAGCCTCGCCGCCGCCATTGCGAACGCGCCAGGCGAGCCCTTTCATCGTCATCATCTGGTCGACGAATGCGTCCTTGCCTTTCACCGATGCGAAGATGCGCGCCGACACCTTGTCGAGCGTATCGAGCAGTCGTGCGGTCTCGTCCATAAATTCCTTGGCGAGGCCTTCGCGTCGGGCCGTCTTCGGCTTGGTGAAGGCCTCCCAGGTTTCAGCGTGCAACGCCGTCAGCGACTTGAACTCCCGCTGCAGCTCCGGGAGCAGCGTGCTGCGGTCCGCGAAGTCGATCGATTCCAGAACCCCGATCGCCGACCGCAGAGCCGGCATCTGGGAATCGCGGACGCCGTGGAGATATTTGTCGATGGCAGGGTCGATGGTCTTGTCGCTGTTGAGCTCGCGGAAGGTCGAGGCCCGGTCCGTGCGCAGATTGTGCATGGCCTTGAATGCAAATCCGGAAGCGTCCGCCACGACCACGATCCGTCCCGCGTCCGCGAAGCGTCGCCAGCAGTCCCATGCGTTCATCGCCAGCATGACGACGACAGCGACGGCCATCGTCGCGATGGTGGCCTTGAGCAGGACGTTGGCGGACAACCGACTGAGCATGGAACCCTCCCGGGGCATTGCGTCCATGGATCGGCCATCTCGGTAAATAATGCGTTGTTGACGGTACTATGAAGACGATTTTGCGGCCTTATGGTGTGATAATACCTCAGCCGTGTTGGGCGGCCGGCAGACAAATCGATCACTGGCGGCGGGCAGGCCGCCCAACGACTTGGAGGAGCCAGCTGCCACGACTTCAGGACCGCCAGGCCGTGTGCGGCCTCGGCCCAACCCGCTATCGCGCAGGCGCCCGCTCGAGCTGCGCATAGGCGCTCTCCGCGACCCGGTGCAGCCGGTCGCGATCCGCCTCGCCGCTCACCACATAGCCGACCGCGCCATCCGCCCAGGTGAGTGCCGCGACAGGTCCATCCGCGTTATAGCGCAACGCGGTGTCGGGGCCGTCCGAGCGCGTGCTGTAGAGCGTGAAGCGCTCGCCGGATTTTCCCTCATACATGAAGAAGGCCGCCGCGCCGCGCGGGCCCGGCAGCAGCCGGCCGCCGACGAGCTTCAGTCCGACCTTTTCGAGGTCGGGAATGCGCAATTCATAACCGACGCGCTTCGAGAGCCATTGCGTCAGATGGGCCGATTCGCTGCCCGGCACCTCGACGGGGTGGCGGACCTCGACCACATAGAGCTTGTAGGCGTCGAGCGCATCTGCGGTGAGCGTCGCGCCCGAGCCCGGGACGGCCGCGGAGGCCCCGTGCGCCATCCAGCCGGCCAATCCGCCGGCCAGGAAGGCCGCGACCGTGGCGGCCGCCGCGACGCCCCGCCACGACCGGCCCGCGCGCTCGATCTGGCGCAGGCTGAGGCGGACCGGGACCCGTTCGGTCGCCACCACGCCGTAGCGCGTCCGGATGCTGTCCGCGAGCGAGCGCCATGCCGTCACGCGCGCCATGTCCTGGGGATGGGTCGCAAGCCATGCTTCCACGGCCGCCAGGCGGTCGGGCGGAAGCTCGCCGTCGACATAAGCGTGAAGCTCGTCTTCGGCCACGGGCAGATCGCGGTCGGTCATCTTGCCACCTCTTGATCACTTGATGCGGCGAAGCGCGGGGCGCTCGCCGTCCAGATAAGCCCTGATTTGCGCGCGCGCGCGCGCCAAACGCGACATCACGGTTCCAACCGGTACGCCCTGCACCTCGGCGACCTCGCGATAGGTGAGGCCTTCGAGCACGACCAGGAGAAGCGCCGCGCGCTGGTCGTCGACCAGACTGGCGAGCGCGCGCTCGATATCGCGCGAGCCGGCCTCGGGACCGGACATGTCCGGCGCGTCGTCTTCCCCGATCAGCGTCATGACGGGACGGCGGGCCAGCGAACGTAGGCGGTTGCGGTTGAGATTCGTCAAGATCGTGTAAAGCCAGCTCCGCACGTCACCACCGTGAAACAGATGTTCGGACCGCAGCGCCCGTACCAGCGTATCCTGAACCAGATCGTCGGCAGTCTCCGCATTGCGCGTCAACGCCCGCGCATACCGGCGCAATGCCGGTATCGCCACCTCGACGCCGTGCCGGAAACTGTTCAAGCGTCTATTCCCAAAGTCATTGCTGGCGACCGGCCGTCACCCCTGGTCCGCGATGCGGCGATCCCGGAAGGTCAAACACCGGCGCCGCCGCGCTATTCCGGATACCACAATTCCGCGTGGCACTCCCGGTTAACGCGGTCGGACTGCCAGCTTGAAGGCGGGGGAACCCTATGCCATAGGGTCTTGGCGTGTCCCGCCAAACCGGTACACGCCCCAAATGGCACATTGGGCGCATTTTCCGAGACCGCCTTGCGGACGCAGTCGGGGCGGTCTCTCGCCGGAAAATGCTCCGCAGGCCCGTCGCGCAGCCGAACCGAGGAGCGTCATGCCGGAATCCGCCGGGGTCATGCGCGGCAAGCGCGGCCTAATCATGGGGGTGGCGAACAATCGCTCCATCGCCTGGGGTATCGCAAAAGCCGCCCACGCTCACGGTGCGGCGCTCGCCTTTACGTATCAGGGCGAGGCACTCAAGCGCCGCGTCGAGCCGCTGGTGCAGGAGATCGGCGGCCACGTCGTGGGCCATTGCGACGTCGCCGAGCCCGCGACCATCGACGCGGCATTCGCGGCGGTCTCCGCGCTGTGGGGATCGCTCGATTTCGTGGTGCATGCCATCGCGTTTTCCGACCGCGCCGAGCTTGATGGCCGCTATGTCGACACCACCCAGGACAATTTCACCCGCACGATGCTGATCAGCTGCTATTCGCTGACGGCGGTCGCCCAGCGCGCCGAGAAGATGATGCCGAAGGGCGGGGCCTTGCTGACGCTGACTTACTACGGCGCCGAGAAATGGATGCCGCATTACAACGTGATGGGAGTCGCCAAGGCCGGTCTCGAGGCCTCGGTGCGCTATCTCGCTGCCGATCTCGGCACCAAGCAGATCCGCGTCAACGCCATTTCGGCGGGACCGATCAAGACGCTGGCCGCCTCGGGCATCGGCGACTTCCGCTATATCCTGAAATGGAACGAGTACAACGCGCCGCTGCGCCGCAATGTCTCGGGCGAGGAAGTTGGCGACGCGGCGGTCTATCTGCTCTCCGACTTGTCGCGCGGCGTCACCGGGGAGATCCACCATGTCGATGCCGGCTATCACGTGGTCGGCATGAAACATCCGGACGCGCCGGACATCGCCGTGGCCAAGGACCCATGACGGGCACGCTGACCAGCACCGGCGACATGCGGGCCTGATGTCGCCGCCGATTCTCTACTTCATGCGCCACGGCGAGACCGACTGGAACGCGGAACGCCGGCTGCAGGGTCAGCACGACGTCCCGCTCAATGCCGTCGGGCGCCGCCAGGGCTCGCGTTGCGGCGAGATCATGCGCGCTCTTTTCGATCGCGACGGCCGCGATCCGGAAGCCTTCGACTTCGTCGCGAGTCCGCTCGGGCGCGCCAGAGAGACCATGGAGCTCATGCGGACCGGGCTCGGCCTCGACCCGGCCCGCTATCGCACCGACGCCCGTCTTGCCGAGCTGTCCTTCGGGCGTTGGGAGGGCTTCACCTTTGCGGAGCTGCAGCGAAAGGAAGCCGACATCCGCGCGCTTGCCACGCGCGAGCACGATAAATGGGGTTTCGTGCCGCCCGGCGGAGAGAGCTATGCGGATCTTCTGGTGCGGGTGCGGCAATGGCACGCGACGGTGGCGCGCGATACGGTGGCGGTGGCGCATGGCGGCGTCGCCCGCACCCTGATCGTGCATCTCGGAATCGAGCCGGCGGCGGCGGCGCCTGTCCACGACATCGAGCAGGGTGTCGTCTACCAGTTCGCCCAGGGGAAGTTGACGCGCTTCGCCTGATGCAGAGTTGCGGGCGGCGCAGCCGATCGCGTTTGGGCAAGAAAAAAGGCCGGCACGCGCCGGCCTTTTTATTTTTTCCGGGCCATCGCCGCCGCATTGCTGCGGTGAGGGAGAGCCGACTGCCCGCGTGATACCGCGGGCCCCGTTTCCGGGATTACGAGGTCTTCTTTTTCTTCTTCTTCTTCGCCATGGTCCATTCCTCCTGGGTTCATGATCGGCGCATGAGATTTCCGGAAATTCCAAGCCGATGACCCCCAATAGCACAGGCGGCGTCCGGGTTCCACTTGTTTTTCGAAATTAGTCGTGATATTTCAGCATCTTAACGGACGTTCAGATTGGCATTAACTCTCATTCATGCAGATGAATTGCCATTCAGGGCGGACCGAAGTTATCCACAGAGCGCGACGCGCGAGCGCGCGAGACGACGACGTTTCTCGCACGAGGCGGGGGTCCCCTCTGGACGAAAATGCTCTAAACACGAGAGCGGAATTGCGCCACGGCGGCGCGAGCGCTGCGACGCGGTTGTCGGTTACATGTCTCACAACACCTTCGGCCATCTCTTTCGGGTGACCACCTTCGGCGAAAGCCACGGGCCCGCGATCGGCTGCGTGGTCGACGGCGCTCCGCCGCGCATCGCGCTGACCGAGGCCGACATCCAGCCCTATCTCGACAAGCGCAGGCCGGGACAATCGCGCTACACGACGCAGCGCCAGGAGCCGGACACGGTGAAGATCCTGTCCGGTGTGTTCGTCGATGAGGCGACCGGCGTGCAGGTCACGACCGGCACGCCGATCGGGCTGCTGATCGAGAATGTCGACCAGCGCTCGAAGGATTATTCCGACATCAAGGACAAGTATCGGCCCGGGCACGCCGACTACACCTACGATGCCAAATACGGGCTGCGCGATTACCGTGGCGGCGGTCGCCAGTCGGCGCGCGAGACCGCGACGCGCGTGGCGGCCGGCGCCATCGCGCGCAAGATCGTCCCCGGCATGATGGTGCGCGCGGCGCTGATCCAGATCGGGCCGCATCGCATCGATCGCAGCCGCTGGGATTGGGACGAGATCGACCGCAATCCGTTCTTCTGCCCGGATGCGGAGCAGGCCAAGCACTATGCCGATTATCTCGACGGCCTGCGCAAGTCCGGCTCCTCGGCCGGCGCCGTCGTCGAGGTCGTGGCCGAAGGGGTGCCGGTCGGGCTCGGCGCGCCGGTCTATGGGAAGCTCGACGGCGACCTCGCGGCTGCCCTCATGAGCATCAACGCCGTCAAGGGCGTGGAGATCGGCGCGGGCTTTGCGGCCGCGGCGCTCACCGGCGAGGAGAATGCCGACGAGATGCGGATGGGCAATGACGGCAAGCCGCGCTTCCTGTCGAACCAGGCTGGCGGAATTCTCGGCGGCATCTCGACCGGGCAGGCGGTCGTCGCGCGCTTCGCGGTGAAGCCGACTTCGTCGATCCTCACGCCGCGCCGGACCGTCGATCGCTACGGCCGCGAGACCGAGATTTCGACCAAGGGCCGCCACGATCCCTGCGTCGGCATCCGCGCGGTGCCGATCGGCGAAGCCATGGTGGCCTGCGTGATCGCAGACCATTATCTGCGCCATCGCGCTCAGGTGGGAGACGGCACGGCGTGGCCGTTCGCTGCGCCGGGCGCGTGACATCGCGACATGCGTTGCCACCGCGGGATGGCGGCTACGGCGACACCTTGTCGAGCCGGTTTTGTTGCGCCGCGGCGCCGCCCATCGATGGCTTGATGATGCGATAAAGCTGGAAACGATCGCCGTCGGCGACCAGCGTCAGGCGGGACGGATCGGGATTGAAGGCGTCGTCCTCGGTGGAGAGAATGTAGATATAGTCGAATTTCGTCCAATTGAGCCAGAACGTGGGGGTGTCCGGCAGCGGGCGCTCGGCGGCGAGGATGAGTTGCGCCGTCAACGGCGGCGTTCCGTCATGGATATCGACATAATCGCGGTATTCGGGACGAACATGCAGCACCTGCTTGCCGGCCACCGTGAAAACCGTCGTGACCAGCGCGGAACGCTCGATCATCGCGATGCAGGCCGCATGGACGAGACCGAGATCGCGCACGTCGTCGCCGAACGTCCCATCCGCATAGGCAACGAAAACTTTCGAGCCGGGCGCGATCCGCCGCACCGAGCTGCGGAACGCGCTGGTCGAGTCAGACAGTTGCGACCAGTTGTAATCGATCTCGATCAGCCGCCCGGCGGTGAGGACGATAAGAATGGTCAGGAAGCCGTGCCGCACCAGGCGGTTGCGCGCGTCCAGCTCGCCGCATCCGAAAAGCATGAAGGCCACGCCGAGCGGCACGCGCTGATCGGCCATGTAGGTGTCGAACATCATGCGCGGCAATGCGAGATACACCGCACCCCCGACGACGAGCAGCACCAGGGTCATCGGGTGAAACCGCAGGACACCATGGCGGACCGCCCAGACGGCGCTGGCGACCAGGATCGTGACGAGCCCCATAGCGGCGATGTCGGAATAATCGGTGACGACATACATCAGCCCGTCGATCTTGCCGCGCTGGTCCCAGAAGATCGCGGAAGCGAGCTGCATGGTCGGACTGGCATAGAGCAGCGGCGCAACAGCGAGAAACGGCAGGCCGCCGGCGACGAAATCCAGGACCCGGCCCGGCCAGGGTTCCGATCGCCGGTCCCACAACCGTACGATCTCGAACGAGAGCACGCCGATCGCGTAAATGCCGAGGGCCGAGAAATGGCAAAAGAACAGCGCCACGACACACGCGGTCGATAATGCGAGTCGGATCGGCCAGGCATGGTCGCGGACCGCGACCCATCCGGCCAGGGCCCACAACGCGACCCCGATTCCGAAAATGTAGTTCATCAATCCGACGAGGAAGACATAATTGTAGAGCAGTGGAATGGCGAAGAGCGGCAGCACGGTCCAGCGTCCATTCAGGGCGCGGCTCAGCATGAGAGCGCCGGAAATAATGAGCGCAAACATCGAGACTATGAACACCTGGCCGGCCAGATAGATATTCATGACGCGCGCCAGCGGCGGCACCAGGACATCCATGGTCAGGTTCGGAATCCACTGCCAATCCAGCTCATAGAACCGCGCGAGCTGCGGATTGGTCGTCAGCGTCGCGATCGCATGCATGCGTGCGAGGTGATTGACGTAGTCCGCCAGCGGCGGCAGCGGGTGCGTCCAGATCGGTATGGAAATAAGCAGCGTGAAGGCGGCGAACAGAACGGCGATTTGCGCTCCGGAGAAGCCCGGCGTGCGAATTTGCGACGGCAAAAAGTTCGGGGGCGGGCTGGGGTCCCCCGCGAAGGTCGGTTTGTTCGGCAAGAGCATGCGCAGTCTCATCCGTTGTCACACGTGGCGTGGCCGATTGCGGCTGAACATGCAATGAACAGGCCAGCTTACCAGATCCCCGGTACGAGCCGGTAGCGCACGCGCGTCGCGTAGTCGCCATATCCGGCGAGCTTTTCCTTCAGGGTCCGCTCCTCCATCGAAATTCGCCAGGCGAGCAGGGCCACCCAGATGGGCGCGGGCGCGAGCCCGTAGCCGGAGCCGAGGAGAAGCGGGATGCCGACGAACAGAAGGATGGCTCCGGCATACATGGGATGGCGCACATATCGATAGGGGCCGGTGGTGACGACCGTCTGTCCGCGCGCCTCCTGGATCTTCACCACGGGCGCCGCAAAGCTGTTCGCGCGGAACGTCAGGAAGGTCGCGACCATCGACAGCAGGATCAGGAGCGCGCCGATCCACTGCGCCCATGCGGGGACGTGCGAGAGCCGATAGCGCACCGCGTCGAGCGGCATGAATATGTGCCAGCAGATCCACAAGACGGCGACGCCGGCCATGAAGACCTTGTCCTGACGCAGCTGGCCGGGCTGGATCGGCGGCGCAAGGCGCTCCTCCAGAAGACCGGGATCGTGCCGCGCCAGCCACAACCCGATGGCAAGACCGCTGGCCGCCATCTCGACGATGAGAATCCAGGCCTGCGGCCATCTCCACGTCCCGGCGGCCGCGAACAGCAGCGCCCCGGTCGCGGCATACAGCGCGATCGTCGAGATGATGAGCCTTGCAATCATGTCGCCTCCGATCGGGATGCGGCCCGCCTCGATATCGCGATCATGCCGAGGAGAGGGCGCTAGCCCAGCTCCGCCGCGCGCTTGAGGCTGGCGATCATCGAAATCCGCAGCAAATAGTCGCGCGTGAGACCGGGATCGCTCGCGATCCTCATCAGCTCGTCGCGGAAGCGCGCCTGCTCGGCCGGGTCGCGCGCCTCGAGATTGCGCTTGTTCTGGATCGAGTGCTTTTGCACATATTCGAGCGTCACCAGCCGGCGTTGCCTGTCATAACGGTCGAGCTCATGGGCACCCGTCTCGCCGCGCCAGACCCGCGCCAGCCGTTCGGTGAGGTTGACGGCGTCATGGATGCCGCCGTTCATGCCCATGCCGCCGAGCGGATTGTTGATATGGGCGGCGTCGCCGACCAGGAAGGCGCGGCCCAGCCGAAAACTCTTCGCCACCCGTTGATGCACGCGGTAGAGCGTCACGTGCACGATGTCGTCGTCGCGCACCGTCGGCTGGACGGTCGCGAGCGTGCGCCTGGCGAATTCCCGATCGGTCGCGGTCTCGTCCGAGATGTCGGGCGCGATCGGAAACATGAGGCGCCACATGCTGGGAATCTGCAGATAGAAATGCCACTGCGTCGGGTCGGCCACGTAGCTCACCGCGTCGAGTCCGGGCACGACCGCATAGAAATCGAACGTCGTGCCGATCACGAGGAAGCGCTCGGGCCAGGTAAATCCCTCGAACTCGACGCCGAGCGCCTTGCGGACCTCGGAGCGCGCGCCGTCGGCGCCGATCAGCCAGCGCCCACGCCGCTCCTCGGTGGTGCCGTCGGGCGCCGCAAGCGTGACGGCGACGCCCTCGGCGTCCTGGCGCGCTGCGCAGACGCGCCGGTCGAACTCGATGCGGTAATTCGGCTCCGGTCGCAGCGCGCCGTCGATGATGCGGGTGAGGTTGTGCTGCTCGCTTTGCAGCCGGTAGGGATGGCGTGTCACGTCTGCAATGCCGGAGAAGTCGAAACCCGCGATGACGCCGTCGCGGCGCGTGCGGTATTGCAGCCGCGGCGCCACCAGGCCGGTCGCCACCAGGGCGTCGGCGACGCCGAGCTCGTCCAGCATGTCGAGGGTCGAGGGATGGAAGGTCGAGGCGCGCGACTCGCAGCTCAAGGTCGGCGAGGCTTCGAACACCGTGACCGGAATGCCCCGCCGCACGAGCGCCGCCGCCGCGACCAGACCGACGGGTCCTGCTCCCGCGACGAAAACCCGTTCCTCTGTGATCATCGACGACTCGACGCGGCCCCGGCCTGATGGATCTGCAAAACGGCTGACATTTAAGGCAAAGACGAGGCCGCCAACAACGGCTATTCTGGCGCCGGCGATGATCGGGGGAGGGCGGCCATGAAAGCGATCCAGCGTATCGTTGCGGCGCTGTCGTTGCTGTCGACGGCGGCGGTCGCCCAGACGAGCTACCCGGACCAGGCCGTCCGCATCCTCGTCGGCTTCACGCCGGGCGTGGCGCCCGACATCGTCTCGCGCGTGCTGGCCGATAAATTCGCCGAAAGCTGGGGGCGGCCCGTCCTGGTAGAGAACGTCACTGGCGCCGGCGGCAACATCGCCTGCGATCGCGTCGCCAAGGCGGCGCCCGACGGCTACACCCTGGTGATGTGCGGCAACAGCTCGCTCGTCGTCGCGCCCAGTCTCTACGACAAGCTCTCCTATGATCCGGTCAAGGATCTGGCGCCGATCGCGCGGGTCTTCGTCGCGGCGAATATCCTGGCGGTGCATCCCGACGTGCCGGCGAAGACGCTTTCCGAGCTCGTATCGCTGGCGCGCCAGCAGCCCGGCAAGCTGACCTACGGGCATGCCGGCACCGGCACGTCCCAGCATCTTGCGGCCGAGCTGTTCAAATACATGGCGCATATCGACCTTCAGCCGGTGGCCTACCGCGGCACCACGGCGGTCCTGCCCGACCTGCTTGCCGGCCGTCTCACCCTGTCCTTCGCCAACATCGCGAACGCCCTGCCGCTGGTGCGGGAAGGAAAGCTGCGCGGCTATGCGGTGACCTCGATCAAGCGTTCGGGCGCGGCGCCCGATCTGCCCACCATGGCGGAATCCGGGTTTCCCGGATTCGAGGCGGTCCCGTGGTTTGGGTTGATGGCCCCGGCAGGCACGCCGCCCGCCATCCTCGCCAAGATCCATGGCGAGACCGTGAAGGTGCTGGCGATGCCGGACGTGAAAAAGCGGCTGGCGGAGCTTGGCCTCGATCTGATCGGGGGCTCGCCGGCGGAATTTGCCGCCGTCATCGAATCCGAGACGCCGCAATGGGCCAAGATCATCAAGGCGGCCGGGATCAGGGCGAGCGAATAATGCGGTCGCGCCGCCTTCCGGATTCGTCCATCACTTCCAGAAGATGCTCTAATTCGCGGTTCCCTCTGGTCATTTCACCCGGCCGCTTATACAAAGCCCCGGCGGCAGGGGGCGGCTGCCGCCGTGTAGGCCGCTCATGAGTCGCCGCTGACGGCGCCGCCGGAACCAGCCGAATGACCACCGATAACCATCAACGCGTCGAAGCCGTCGTCGCCGCCTTCGCGGCCGGCGAGCTCGTGGTCGTCGCCGACGACGACGATCGCGAGAACGAGGGCGACCTGTTCGTGGCCGCCGCGATGTGCACGCCCGAGAAGATGGCCTTCATCATCCGCAATACGTCGGGGATCGTGTGCGCGCCGCTCGCGGTCGAGCAGGCGAAGCGCCTCCATCTCGACCCGATGGTGGCCCTCAACGACGCGCCGCTCGGGACCGCCTTTACGGTCTCGGTCGACGTGCGTCACGGCGTGACGACCGGGATCTCGGCGGAGGAGCGCACCAACACGGTGCGGGCGCTCGCCAACGGCAACAGCGGCGCTTCCGATTTTGTGCGGCCGGGCCATGTCTTCCCGTTGGTCGCCCGCGAGGGCGGCGTGCTGATGCGCTCCGGTCATACCGAGGCCTGCGTCGATCTGTGCCGCCTGGCCGGGCTCGCGCCCGTGGGCGTGCTCGCCGAGCTCATGAACGACGACGGCACCGTGATGCGCGGCCCCCAGGTGGCGGCTTTCGCGGATCGCCACAACCTCAAGCGCATCACGATCGCCGACCTCATTGCCTATCGCCAGGCACGCGAGAAGCTGGTCGAGCGCATCAGCGAATTCTCGGTGCCGACCGAGATCGGCACGCTCAAGGGCTATGCCTATGTGACGCCCTTCGACCAGGTGCATCATATGGCGCTGGTCCATGGCCGCATCGGCGACGGCCGCAACGTGCCGACCCGGCTGCATCGGGCGAATCTCATTCGCGACATGTTCGGCGGCGCCAATACGGTCCACAAGGTGCTCCAGCACTTCAAGCGCGATGGCAGCGGCGTGATCGTGTTTCTGCGCGACGGCTCGGCCGGGGTGCCGGTGTCGGCGATTCCCCGCAACGGGGACTCCGCGTCCGAAGCCGAGCGTAACCGCCAGTGGCGCGAAATCGGGCTGGGTGCGCAGATCCTCAGGGATCTCGGCATTTCGTCGATCCGCCTGCTCACGTCCGCGGAGCATCGCTATGTCGGTTTGGCCGGCTTCGGCATCGAGATCGTGGCGACCGAGCCGATTGAGGGCTGATTGGGTTTCCCGGCGCGATTCATCGAGCCGGCGGTCAAGATTTGTTGCTCTTCAATCGCGCCAATCGGCGAGGTCAAAACATGGCCATGGGCGGCGAATCACCAGGCGCCGAAGCGACGCTTCGGTTGAGGGTTGGTGATTGGGTCGTCGATCCTGCGCTGAACCAATTGTCCCGCGGATCCGCAGTGGAGCGCCTCGAGCCGAAGGCGATCGAAGTCCTGCTGGGTCTAGCCCGGCATGCCGGCCAGGTCGTCAGCCGTGACAAGCTGCTGACGGAAATCTGGAAGGGCGTCAGTGTGAGCGACGATGCGCTCACCCAGAGCATCATCAAGCTTCGCAAGGCGTTGGGCGATACCTCCAAAGAACCGTCCTACATCCAGACAATCCCCAAACGCGGCTATCGGTTGATCGCCGCGGTGACGTGGCTCGATCCGGGTTCTTCGTCCATGCCGCCGGCGCCGTGGCGGACCTCCGAAGTGCTTGGCGGCATGCCCAGAATCCATTGGATTGTGGCGGCCGCGTGCGTGGCCGGGGCGCTGGCCGGTTACGGGCTGCTCGCCCACGTCGCGTCGCCGCGGATGGCGACGATCGAAGGGTTGCCGGCTGGCGGCATGAATTGGTCCGAGATCGACAACCTGCCGGCGGTTGTCGTCCAGCCCTTTGGCGAGATCGAGGGCGACCAGCTGCAGACTCTGCTGGCGCGCGGATTCACGGCGCGCCTGATTACGGATCTCGGCCGATTTCCGGAGATCCGGGTTGTCGGCTTCAACCCTGCAAATGCGTCAATCGCGGCGGAGTCTCCCAGGAAAGCAGCCGTCGGCAGTTACGTGGTTGCGGGCGAGGTTCAACGAAACGGCGATGATATACGGGTCTTCGTTCGTTTGACGGAGGCGGCGTCGGGCCGCTCATTGTGGTCCGAGCAATATGACCGGGCCTATACGGATATCTTTTCCCTGCAGGACGAGCTCACACGGCAAGTCCTCGGCGTGCTGCGGATCAAGGTGACCGACGCCGAGCTCTTGCGGCATGCGCGGCCCTATACGCGCAATCTCGAGGCTTACGAGAGTTTTCTCCGCGCCCAGTCCGCTCTCGTGGTCCGCAGCAAGGCGGACAACGACATTGCGCGGCAATTGTATTCGCGGGCGGTCCAGCTCGATCCGAGCTTTGCACGGGCTTACGCGGGCATGGCCCTGACTTACGCGGCGGACCGCCGCAACGGCTGGACATCTGACGGCGCCGGCGCCCTGGCGAAAGCTTCCGAGCTGGCCAGGACGGCCCAGCAGATCGACCCGGATGTCGCCGAAATCTATTTCGTCAGGGCTTACGTCAGCATGGAGCGCGGCGCCCTCGCGCAAGCCGTCGACGAGCTGCGTACCGCCCTGCGGCTCAGTCCCTCATACGCAGACGCCTATGCGCTGATGGGGGCCATTCGGACCTATAACGGCCGGCCGGACGAGACGATCCCGCTCATTCGCGTCGCCATGCGCCTCGTCCCCGACTCCGGTCATCTGTATTTCTTGATATTGGGGCGGGCCTATTTCTTCCTCGGCGATTCGGTGTCGGCGCTGCTCTATCTGCGTCAGGCCATCGCCCGCAATCCCGACAATCTCGAGGTCCGGATTTTCCTGGCGGCGGCGCTGGTTCAGGCAGGGCGCCGCGACGATGCGGCGTGGGAGGTCGGCGAGATCCGAACCGTCGACCCTTCCTTCGGCCTGCGCGACTGGCTCAAGACCTACCCGATGTCCGACACCAGGCAGATCAGGCAGCTCGCCGACGCCATGGGGTCTCTCGGCCTCTAAGGGTCGAACCGTCGGCCTCCCGGCTGGCGAGGCGCGCGCGAGCGGGCCCGTTTCGCGGCGAATTCCCGCAGGTCGGCAAATCTTCGGAAAAAATTCGTCCGGCCTTCAGGACTGATTGCGCCGGAAACACTAGGACCTCTCGAATATGACCGGACCAGGAGGCCTTCATGTTCAAGCAAGCGACCGTTCTCATCATGGCCACAGTCGGCCTCCCACTGGGCGGCACGGCTTGGGCCGATAATCCGCCCGACCCGCAGCTTGGAAAGGTTCATTTCGCGACGTCGTGCAACGAGGTCGCCCAAAGACGATTCGATCGCGCCATCAGGTATCAGCACTCGTTCTGGTACCGCGAATCGAAGGAAATCTTTCAGAGCGTGCTCGAGGCCGACCCAACATGCGCGATCGCGACCTGGGGAATTGCGCAGAGCCTGCTTGCCAATCCATTCAATCCGACCCCGGCAAAAAACCTGACCGAGGGATTCGCCGCACTTCAAAAGGGCATGAGGATGGGCGCCGGAACACCGCGTGAGAATGACCTGATCGCTGCCATCGCGGTTTACTATTCCGATTTCGTGACGCTCGATCAGCGGTCCCGGGCCCAGGCCTATCTCAAGGCCATGGCGGAAGTGGCGAGCCGATATCCGGATGATGACGAGACGCAAATATATTACGCACTCGCGCTCGATGTGGCCGCGTCGCCTTCCGACAAGGCCTATGCCAATCAGCTCAAGGCAGCCGCGATCCTGGAGGGAATTTTCAAGCGCCAGCCGCAGCATCCCGGCGTGGCTCACTACCTGATCCATACCTATGACTATCCGCCGATCGCCGCGAAGGGCGTCGACGCGGCCCAACGATATGCCAAGATCGCCGAGGCGGCGCCCCATGCGCAGCACATGCCGTCGCATATCTTCACACGCGTCGGCTATTGGAAGGAATCGATCGCTTCCAACACCGTCGCGGCCAATCTGGCGAAGGCCGAGAAGGAGCCCGACGATCAGTTGCACGCGTCGGATTACATGGTTTACGCCTCTCTGCAGCTCGGGCGCGACGGCGCGGCTCGCCAGATCATCGGCGAGATGAGCACCGTCACCGGCTTCAATCCAGACAGGAATACCGGACCGTTTGCATTGGCCGCCAGCCCGGCGCGCTATGTCGTGGAACGCGGCGATTGGAAAGGCGCGACGGAGCTGCAGGTCCGGCCTTCCAAATTCGGCTATGTGGATGCGATCACTCACTTCGCCCGCGCTCTGGGCGCCGCGCGCTCCGGCAACCCGGACGCGGCGACAGCGGATATTGCGAAGCTCGCCGAGCTGCGCGACCGGCTGCGCGAAGCCAAGGACGCCTACTGGTCCGAACAGGTCGACATCCAGTGGCAAGTCGCCAGTGCCTGGGTCTCGCATGCGAAAGGCCGGCACGAGGAAGCGTTGAAGATCATGAGCGCTGCCGCGGATGCCGAGGACAAGACCGAAAAAGGCACCGTAACCCCGGGGCCGCTGGCGCCGGCGCGCGAGCTTTACGGCGCCATGCTGCTCGATCGCGGGACGGCGGTGGACGCGCTCGCCGCCTTCGAGGCGGTGCTGAAGAAAGAGCCTAACCGGTTCAATGCCTTGTCGGGCGCCGCCAAGGCGGCCGAGAAGGTCGGCAATCGCGAAAAGGCGGCGGGCTATTACAAGAAGGTGACCGAGCTGGCGCGCGACTCGGACTCGACCCGACCCGACCTCACGATCGCCAAACAGTTTCTGGCGAAGCGATAGCTCGCGCCGGGAGGAGGGGAGCCTGTTGCGGAAGGTCATCTATGCGATCTCGGCGCTGGGACTTTGCGGATTGGCCGGGTCCGTCGGATTCGTCTCGCCGAAGTCTCCGACGGCCCGCGACATGCGGCCGATCTGGACCGAGACCAGATGGCCGTTCCCCGTCGACCAGTGGGGTGCAGGCAAGGCCTTCGTATGCGAGGCCGCCGATTGCGGGACTGCGCTGACTCTCTATGTCCGGGCGAAGATCGGCTTTTGCAACTGCAAAACGGGTGTGGCGGACGACGAAGAGCTCGAACGCGTCGCCGACAAGGAGTTTATCGATGGCTGGACGTCCGCTCTGGGCTCCGGTCGGTCGATCGCCGTTGGCGGGATGAAGGGCAGAAGTCGAGCCTACGCGATCTCAAAGCCGTTTTTTCCGCAGAAATCGGTGGTGACCATCGCGATCAACGAGCGCTGCGATGCCATCGTGGCGACGACCCTGGTGGACGATCGGCGGCCAACGCGGATCGAGCCGGCCATCCTTGATTTTCTGCGCAGCGACATGATGCTGCGTTGGGCCGAGGTAACGCTGGGGCTGTGACCGATGAGATCCTTGCCTTGCCGCCGACCCCGGCGGCTTGCCGAGGCCGCACGCGACGTAAGATCGCCGCGCATCATGCGATTGCGATGGCGTGGTCCTTTCCCCCGGTCATCACCCGTGCCACCATGCGCCGGGACGACGGGAGAAGCGGATGCGCGCACGGTTGACCTGGAGCTTGCCTATTGCGGCGATCGGCGCCGTCGCACTGGGCGTCTGGAGCCATGGGGTGGCGGCGCCGAATTCGCGCTTGGCCGACATGCCGCCCCAGGCGGCCGACACCAACGTGGATGTCGAGCTGGTGCTGGCGGTCGACGTGTCCTATTCGATGGATCCGGACGAGCAGGCGCTCCAGCGCGAAGGCTATGTGCAGGCGCTGACCTCGCGTGAATTTCTCGATGCGTTGCGCCGCGGCATGCACGGCAAGATCGCGGTGACTTATTTCGAATGGGCGGGCGCCACCGACCAGAAGATCGTCGTGCCGTGGCGCATGATCGACGGTCCCGCGACCGCCAAGGCGGTGGCGGACGAGATCGGGGGCGCGCCCTATCGGCGCGCTTACCGCACTTCGATCTCGGGCGCGCTGTCCTTCGCGGCGCCGTTGTTCGCGGGCAGCGGCTATCGCGGGCTGCGGCGGATCATCGATGTATCGGGCGACGGGGTGAACAACCAGGGCATGCCGGTCACGCTGGTGCGCGACGAGCTCCTGGCCCAGGGTTTCACCATCAACGGGCTGCCGATCATGCTCAAGCGGCCGACCTCCGCCACCATGGATATCGACGAGCTCGACGTCTATTACGAGGACTGCGTGATCGGCGGGCCCGGATCCTTCGTGATTCCGATCAAGGAGCGGGAAAAGTTCAAGGAAGCGACCCGCACCAAGCTGGTGCTGGAGGTCGCCGGGCTGGCGCCGCCGCCGCGCGTCGTGCCGGTCGCCGCGACCGAGCCGCGCATCTCCTGCACGATCGGCGAGCGCATGTGGCAGCAGCGCTGGGGCCGCGGCTACGATTTCAACTGAGCGGGTGCCGCGGGTGCCGTACCGCGCTATGATCGGCGCGGCGCCGGGGTTTGGGGCGCCGGATGCCGTCTCGGACCGGGTGAGGGATGTTCGCGAAACTCAAGGCAATGTGGGGCGCGCTGTTCGCTGGAGGCGAGGCCGGGGATTCCGACGGGCCGCCCGCGGCGGCGGTCGACTACAAGGGCTACCGCATTCGCCCCGCACCCTACCGGACCAACGGCCTGTACCAGACCGCCGGGACGATCGAAAAGGATACGCCCGAGGGCACCAAGGAGCACCGATTCGTGCGCGCCGACACCCATCAGAGCCGGGAGTCCGCGATCGACTTCGCGGTCCAGAAGGCCAAGCAGATCATCGATCTGCAGGGCGATCGCATCTTCATGTGAGCCGACGGGGCCGCCTTTTTCCGGCTCCCTACCGTATGTCGCTTCGCTTATGTACTATGGCGCAAGGGCGCGGGCGAACGCGCCGCCAATATCCCGGGAGGCGGTCATGACAATTCTCAGAGCGATTGGCGTGCTGGCGTTGGCGCTCCTCGCCACGGCCGCGGCGGCCGCCGATTATCCCGCGCCAAGACAGGGTGAATGGATCGCCCACGACTTCAAATTTCACACCGGCGAGGCGATGTCGGAGCTCAGGCTGCACTACACGACGATCGGCGATCCGGCCGGGATACCGGTCGTGGTGCTGCACGGCAGCGGCGGCTCGGCGGCCAACATGCTCACGCCGGCGTTTGCCGGCGAACTGTTCGGCGCCGGCCAGCCGCTCGATGCGACCAAATATTACGTCATCATTCCGGATGCGCTCGGCCACGGTCAAAGCTCCAAGCCCTCCGACGGTCTCAAGACTAAGTTTCCGCGCTACGATTACGCCGATATGGTCGACGCCCAATACCGGCTCTTGTCCGAAGGCCTCGGCATCCGCCATGTGCGGCTCATCATCGGCAATTCGATGGGCGGCATGAATACCTGGCTGTTTGGCGCGAAATATCCCGACTACATGGATGCGCTGGTGCCCATGGCGGCGCAGCCGACCGCGATGGCGAGCCGCAACTGGATGCTGCGACGGATGATGCTGGAGAGCGTCCGCAGCGACCCCGATTACAACAACGGCGACTACACCAGTCAACCGCGTTCCATGAAGCTGGCGAGCGTCTTCTTTGGCCTCGCGACCTCGGGCGGCACGCTCAATTATCAAAAGTTGGCGCCGACGCGCGAGCAGGCCGACAAGCTCGTCGACGCCCGGCTCGCCGCGCCGATGACGGCCGACGCCAACGACTTCCTGTGGCAATGGGGCTCATCCGCCGATTACGACGCCATGCCGGGACTCGATAAAATTCAGGCTCCGGTGCTCGTGATCAACGCCGCCGACGACGAGCGCAACCCGCCCGAAACCGGCCTCACCGAGCGCGCCGTGAAGCAGCTTAAGAACGGCAAGCTCTACCTGATCCCGGCGAGCCAACAGACCAGCGGCCACGGCACCACCGGCAACGCGAAATTCTACAAGCAGCAGCTCCAGGAGTTGCTGGAGACGGCGCCCCAACGGGCGATGTAGCCGCATGGGGGTGCTCATCGACGGGGTATGGCGCGACGGGGAGCTTCCCCAGGAGGTGGGCGACGCTGGAGAGTTTCGGCGCGCCGACAGCCGTTTCCGTAATCGCATCACGGCGGACGGCTCGTCGGGTTTCCGGGCGGAGCCCGGGCGCTATCATCTCTATGTCGCCCATGGCTGCCCCTGGGCGCATCGGACGCTGATCTTCCGCGCGCTGAAGAAGCTCGAAGACGCCATTTCGGTCGCCTATGCGATCCCCGGCCTCAGGCAGCAGGGCTGGACCTTTGCGAACGACCCCGGCTTCCCCGATTGCGTGCCCGACGCCGTCAACGGCTTTCACTACCTGCATCAGGCCTACACGGCGAGCGACCCGCGCTATACCGGCAAGGTCACGGTACCCGCCTTGTGGGACAAGCAAACCGGGCGCGTGATCAACAACGAGTCTTCCGAGATCATCCGGATGCTCAATGGCGCATTCAAGGGAATTGCCGGCGACGATACGGATTTCTATCCCGCTGCGCTGCGCGCCGAGATCGACCGCGTCAACGAGGTCGTCTACGCGGCCGTCAACAACGGCGTCTACCGCTGCGGCTTCGCGCGCACGCAGGAGGCCTATGAGGCGGCGTTCGACGCGCTGTTCGCCGCGCTCGACGACATCGAGGCCCGCTTGGCGCGCCAGCGCTATCTCGTGGGCCGGCAGATCACCGAGGCTGACTGGCGCCTGTTTCCGACGCTGGTGCGTTTCGACGTCGCCTATTTCTCGCTGTTCCGCTGCAACAAGCGGCGCATCGCCGATTACCCGAATCTGCTGAATTACATGCGCGAGCTCTATCAAGTCCCGGGCATCGCCGCGACTGTCAAGCCGCGCTACTATGTGATCAATTACTGGTCGATCAAACGGCTCAATCCGACCGGAATCATCCCCAAGGGCACGCCGGTCGATTACGGACAGCCGCACGATCGCGCACGGCTCGCGGCCTGAATTGATCGTTGCTCAACATGTCGTTCCCCCTCTTGGCGTCTTTGCGGAGTCCCGTGGGGTCTTTGCCACGCGGCCGATCACGCGGCGAACACGGCGGCGTCATCTGCCGGAGTGTCGGTGGGCCACAAACGTGATCATCGGGATCGGCGGTGGCCGTGGAACATTTTGCCGGCGTGGCGTATTGACGATAACCGGGTGCGATCGAGCCGGATGGGTGGGATGATCGTGAGCATCGCGCGGAAGAAGGATCGGCCTGCGTCCTGCGGCATTGCCGTGATGGCCAAGGCGTCGATCCCGGGAAAGACAAAGACCCGCCTGGTGCCGCCGCTTACCTTCGACGAAGCGGCCTCTTTCAATACGGCGTTCCTGCGCGACGTCGCCGCCAATATCGCGGCGGCGGGGCGGGAAATGCCGATCGGCTGCTACATGGCTTTCGGGCCGCCCGGATCGAATGCCTTCTTCGAGTCGATCTTGCCGCCGTCGGTCGGCCTGATCGAGTCGTGGCATCCGAATTTCGGCGATTGCCTGTTCGTTGCGATCGATCGGCTTCTGGCCGGCGGGCACGACAGCGCCGTCGTCCTCAATTCGGACAGCCCGACCCTGCCGACCGCCCTGTTGATCGAGACGGCGCGCCTTCTCGCCGGCCCGGGAGACCGCGGGGTGCTCGGCCCTTCGGCCGATGGCGGCTATTACCTGCTCGGCATCAAGGCGCCGCACCATCGTCTGTTCGAGGAGGTGGCGTGGAGTACCGAGCATGTGGCGCGCCAGACGATGGAACGTGCCGCCGAGATCGGCCTCGACATGCATGTGCTGCCGGAATGGTACGACGTGGACGATGTCGAGAGCTTGCGCATGCTGCGCTCCGAGATCGTCGAGGGCCGTTTGCTTTCGCCGCGGCTGCGTCCCAATCCGGCCGTAAATTCGGCTGAGCTTTTCGCTGCGCTGTTGCGGCGCACCGACTTGGCGCGCCGGCTCGATGGCGCCCGCGATTCGTCCATCAAGAGGGCGGCCGGATGAACCACAGATCGGCTGCAGACGTCATGCTGGAGACGAAAGGCCGCCACGCGGCGGCCGATCCGCGCCGCTACTTCGAAAGCGCCGGCGAACGGCGCAGCAATGCCGAGAAGGCTCCGGTCTGCCTCTATCTCGAGACCACCAACCGTTGCAATCTGCTGTGCACGACCTGTCCGCGCACCTATGAGGAGCTGGAACCTCCCGCCGACATGAGCTGGGAGCTGTTCACCAGCGTCGTGGATCAGCTGCCCGACATCGAACGGGCGGTCTTGCATGGCGTGGGCGAGCCCATGCTGGTGAAGAACCTTCCCCGGATGGTCCGCTATCTCAAGGATCGCGGCACCTATGTGCTGTTCAACACCAACGGCACGCTGCTTAACGACAGGAACGGCCGTGCCCTCATCGAGGCGGGCCTGGACGAGCTGCGCGTCTCGCTCGACGCCGCCAATGCGAAGTCCTATCGCGCCATCCGGGGCAAGGATTTTTTTGCCCGCATCCTCAGGAATGTGCGCGCCTTTCGCGATCTGCAGGAGCGCGAGGGCAGAGACCGTCCCCGCGTGTCGGCCTGGCTCACGGGCTTGAAGGAGACGATTCCGGAATTGCCGGCCTTCGTGAAGGTCGCGGCCGAGATCGGCGTGAAGGAGGTCTACCTCCAGCGCCTCGTGTTCTTCGAAAGCGAGGCGATCGGGCATGCGCGGCCGGACCAGGCGCTGTACGAGCGCATGACGCACGAGGAGGCCGGCCATCTCGAGAAAGCCGCCGCTATCGCGCGCTCGCTCGGCATGACATTCAGCGCGTCGGGCGCCGTATCCGAGCCAGGCATGAGTCTCAAGCGGCACGACGACGGCTCGCCGTGGTCGATGTGCCGCCGGCCGTGGACGGTCATGTATGTCACCGCGAATGGCCGTGCGCTTCCGTGCTGCATCGCGCCTTTCTCGCAGCGCGGATACGAGAACTACACGCTCGGCGACGCGTCGCAGCAGACCCTGCGCGAGATCTGGAACGGCCCGGCTTACCGGTCGTTCCGTGACGCTCTCCTGTCCGACCAACCGCCCGTCGCCTGCGCGAGCTGCGGGCTACGCTGGAGCCTTTGAGACAGCATGGATCGCCCGAGCACCATCGCAAGCGCGGCCGTCGATCCTGCACGGACGCTGCGGACCGCCGTCGTGATCCCCGCGCTCAATGAGGAGGCTTCGATCGGCGGCGTCATCCGGGCGCTACCGCGCCACTGGGTGAGCCGCATCATCGTGGCGGACGGCGGCAGCAGCGACGCGACGGCGGCGCGCGCCCGCGAGGCGGGGGCCGAGGTGATCGCGCCCGGCCGCGGCTATGGCAGGGCCTGCCTGGCCGGGGCCGAGGCCGCGAGCGACGCCGAGATCGTGATTTTCATGGACGGCGACGGCGCCGACGATCCGGCGAGCATCGGCGCGCTGGTGGCTCCGATCAGATCCGGCGAATTCGACTTCGTGATCGCGTCGCGCCTGCGCGGGACGCGTGAGCCCGGCAGCATCGGGCGGCACCAGATCGCCGCCGGACTGCTGGCCGGCCTTGGGATGCGCCTGCTCTATGGCGTTCGCTACACCGACATGTGCGCGTTCCGCGCCATTCGACGCGAGCTACTGCTCGCTCTCGGCATGCACGAGATGACCTATGGCTGGAATATCGAGATGCAGATGCGCGCGGCGCGCGCCGGCCTGCGCATCCTCGAGGTCCCGGTTCCCTATCATTGCCGCACCGGCGGGACCTCGAAGGTCGCCGGCAGCCTGTCGGGCACCATCCGGGCGGCAGCGCGCATCGTCGCGACTTTCGTGCGGGTTTCGGCGCGGCCGCTCGCGACGCCGAATTTTTCGGCGCGGGAGCGCGACGCATGATGCGCATGGTCAAGCACACGAGCCTGGGCGCGCTGCGCAAACCGGCGCTCATCACCGGGGCGGCGCCGCTCCTTGCGCGCGACGACCACGTCGCGCCCTCGGTGTTTCGGCCGGAGAACATGCTGCGGGAAGCGCGCCGGCAGAAGGATCTGCCGGCGGGCCTCGTTCCGCCGGTATGCGTGCTCGACCCGGACGGCGACATCGTCGCCTATGTGCGGCGCGCATACGGGGCCGAGCGCTGCCCGCACTGGGCCTGCTATCACACCAAGATGTGGACGTGGCGGGTCGGCGATATCGAATGCGGCATCATCGGTCACGTGGTCGGCGGCGCGTTTGCGGTGCTGGTGGCCGAGCAGCTGTTCGCGTCGGGGTGCGAGATGCTGCTCAGCATCACGTCCGCCGGACAGATCACCGATGTCGGGCCGCCGCCCTATTATATCCTGATCGAACGGGCGCTCAGGGACGAGGGCACGAGCTATCATTACCTTCCGTCATCGAATTACGTGGAGGCCGTCCCCGGGCTCGTCGCCTTGGCGGCCGGCGCCA
This sequence comes from Xanthobacteraceae bacterium, assembly GCA_036270895.1. GTDB lineage: Bacteria > Pseudomonadota > Alphaproteobacteria > Rhizobiales > Xanthobacteraceae > JAVDCA01. The sequence continues at coordinate 3,313 of DATBBS010000068.1, read as the reverse complement.
TCGGGCGGGCGGGACACCAGGTCTATCTCGGCGACACATGGACGACCGACGCGCCCTTTCGCGAAACCGCCGCCTCGATCGCGAGCCGCCGCGCCGAAGGCATTTTGGCGGTCGAGATGGAGGCGGCGGCGCTTTACGCTTTCGCGGTCGCCTGCGCGCGTCCGGTGATCTGTCTCGCCCATGTGTCCAATCAGCTCGGATGCGTCGACGGCGATTTTGAGAAGGGCGACGGTAACGGCGCCGGCGGCTCGTTCGATCTGGTGATGGCGCTCGCCGGGGCGTGGCGGCGCGAGACGCAAGAGGCCGAGCGGGCGGCGACCTGAGGGGCGGCTTCGCCGCATAGGCCGGGCGCGCCGTCGCGGATCTGAATCGAGCGAAGGCGGGGAAGGGCGGAATTCCGGCACGTGATGGCATCCACGCTGAATGCCGCCTTGAGCGCGGTCGCCGCAATGCTGTTCTGGACGTGCCTCGGCGCGTCCATCACCCGCCGCCTTGCGCCGCGCACGCTCATGCTGCCGCTGGCGCCCGTGGTCGGCTGGGCGGCGCACAGCGCCGCGGCGTTGCCGATCTTTCGGGTCGTCGGCTTTTCGCAACCGAGCGTCGTGGTCACGGCGCTCCTGGCGCTGCTCGCCAGCATCCTGGCGTTGCGCGGGCGGCAGGGCGAAGCCGAACCCGGCGCGACGGTTCCCGCTTGGGCCTATGGGGCGGCCGCGCTGCTGGCGCTCCTTCCGGCGATCGCGCTTTTGCCCAAATACGTGGCCGACGGCGTCATCCTGGCGGGACCGATCTTCGATCATTCCAAGGTCGCGATGATCGACGAGATGGCGCGGCTCGGCGTGCCGGCCGGCAACCCGTTCTTCGGCGAAGGCGGGGAGGGCCGGCTCGTCTATTACTACCTCTGGCATTTCGGCGCGGCGGAGCTCGTTCTCGCGTTCCGGGTGAGCGGGTGGGAAGCCGACGTCGCGATGACCTGGTTCACGGGTTTCGCGTCGCTCGTCTTGATGATGGGGCTCGCGGTCCGGTTCAGCGCGCGCCGGTCGACGGCGCTCTGGATCGTGCCCTTTGCGATTGCCGGCTCGCTGCGCCCATTGCTGTCGTTGCCATGGGGCGCGGAGACGCTGGAGAGGGTTCTGCTTCCCGCTACCGGCTTTGCGGGTTGGCTGTTCCAGGCCGCCTGGGTCCCGCAGCATGTGATGTCTGCGTCATGTGTCGTGACGGCCGTCGTCCTGATGAGCCGGCTCGCGCATCGGCGCAGCATTTTTACGGCTGTCGTCCTGGGGCTGGTCGTCGCCGCCGGCTTCGAGAGCTCGACCTGGGTCGGAGGCGTCACCTTCGCGCCGGCGGCGCTGGCGGTCGGCGCGGTGCTTGTCGTCCTGGCGGCGTCGCCTGAACGCCTGCCTCTTCTGGGTTATCTCGTCATCGCGGCGATCCTGGCGGGTTGCCTCGCCGCGCCGTTTCTGCACGATCAGCTCGCCGCCACTGCGATGCGCGGCGCGGGCGCTCCGGTCGTGATCGAGCCCTATGGCGTGCTGGGGGATTTCTTTCCGGAGCGGCTGCGCCGCATTCTCGACGTGCCGGCCTTCTGGCTCGTGTTGTTGGTGGTCGAGCTTCCGGCGATCTATCTCGTCGGCACGGCCGCGTTGGCGTCATTTCTCGCCGCGCCGGGCGTCGATCGCGAACCCAGGCAGGACGCGCTGGCGTTGGGGTTGCTCGCCGTCACCGCACTCGCCGTCTCCTGGCTTCTGGCGAGCACGCTCGGCGGCAACAACGATCTCGGATGGCGCGCGGTCCTCCCGGCTGTGCTGGTGTTGACAGTGTTCTCGGCCGTCGGACTCGCGCAGTGGATCGCGGCCCGGGCCTGGATCGCGGCTGCGGCCGCGCTCGGCGCCATGTGCCTCGGCCTCCCCAGCGCCATCGATCTCGTCCGCCAGAATATCGCCGGCCACGACCAGCCCGACGCCAAGGTCTTCGCGCAGACGCCGGACCTGTGGGCGGCGGTGCGCCGGCACGCGGCGCCGGCGGAGCGGGTCGGCAACAATCCGCTGTCGTTGCGCGGCGTCACGCCATGGCCCATCAATATCGCATGGGCTTTGCTGTCGAACCGGCGCTCCTGCTATGCGGGCCGGGAATTCGCGCTTATCTTCACGGCATTGCGTGCCGAGCGCCGCGATGCGATCGACGCCCAATTCATCCGGGTGTTTGCAGGCGAAGGCTCGGCCGACGATGTGCGCGACCTCGCCACGCGTCATGGCTGCCGCGTGACCGTGGTCACGCCCGCGGATGGCGCCTGGACGCGCGACCCATTCGCGTCGAGCCCGCTCTATCGCCTGGTCGAGGCCGAGCCGGAGCGCTGGCGCATATACCGGGCGGTGGGCGGCGACGCATTCCGCCAGTGACGCAGGCGCCTTCGCCGGATTGATCGGCGAAGGCGGGCGCCGGTCAGTCGGTCGGCTCGGCCTCGTTGTCGACCAGCCCCGCCTCGTCGTCGACCCGCTGCGACTCCTCGCGCGAAATGCCGACCGCCCGTTCGGCGGCCGAGATCGTGTTGACGAGCAGCATGGTGACGGTCATCGGGCCGACCCCGCCGGGAACCGGGGTGATATAGGACGCCTTGCGCCGCACCCCCTCGAAGTCGACGTCTCCGACCAGCCGGCCGTCCGGCAGACGGTTGATGCCGACATCGATCACCACGGCTCCGGTGCGCACCATTTGCGGCAGGATGAGTTTGGGAACGCCGGCCGCGACCACCAGAATATCGGCCAGGATCGTGTATTGGGCGAGGTCGCGCGTCTTCGCGTGGCAGACCGCGACGGTCGCCTCGCGCCGCATCATCATCATGGCCATCGGCTTGCCGACGATATTGCTGGCGCCGACGATGGTGACGTTCCTGCCCTCGATCTCGATGCCCGCATGCTCGAGAATCTTCATCACCCCATAGGGTGTGCACGGCGGAAAGACTGTTTCTCCGACCGCGAGGCCGCCGACATTGTAAAGGTGAAAACCGTCGACATCCTTGTCGACCGCGACTGTCCGGAGCACGGCCCGGATGTCGAAATGCGGCGGCAATGGCAGCTGAACCAGGATTCCGTGGATGGCGGGATCGGCATTGAGCTGCTCGATCCTGCGGATCACCGCCGCTTCCGCGATTCCGGCATCGAATTCATGCATCTGCGAGTGAATGCCGACCTCGGCGCAGGCCTTGATCTTGTTGTTGACGTAGACGCGGGAAACGGGGTCGTTGCCGACGAGAACGACAGCGAGGCCGGGCACGATCCCGGCCTGTCGTTTCAGCGTCGCGACGCGCGCCTTCGCG
>DATBBS010000067.1:0-3638 GCA_036270895.1 Xanthobacteraceae bacterium | reverse complement strand
CGGCCGCGATGATGCCGATCACTTGAGCGGCAGCAAGGCGGCGCCCGGCCCGACTTCGCCGCGCCGGCGGATTTCCTCGATGACGACGCTGTTGTCGAGGTCGCCCTCATCGTGACGCAGGCAAGCCTCCAATATGTCGGCGTGGATAGCGAGCAGCGACAGCGGCTGCCCGACCTTCTTGGCCTGGTCGCGCATGAGGTGGACATCCTTGAGGGTCTGACGGGCCCGGCCTTCGGGGCGAAAATCATTCGCGATCATCTTGCGGCCCTTGGTGTCCATGACCTGGGAATAGGCCGCGGAATCCTTTGCGATCGTCAGGAAGGAATGCGGGTCGAGGCCGATGCGGGTCGCGAAGACGAGGCCTTCGGCGAGCGCTAGCCGGTTGAGGCCGAGGATCAGGTTGACGGCGAGCTTGGCGCGTCCGCCGTCGCCCGCGCGACCGACGTGAAAGCGCTTGGGAAAAAGCGCCTGGAGCACGTCGTCGACCTCCGCGGCAATCGCCGCGTCGCCGCCGATCAGCCCGACGCCGTCGCCCTGGCGTACCTGCTCGCTGGTGCCGGAAACCGGCGTCTCCAGGAATTTCAGCCCTCGCGCGCCGACCCGTTCCGCCAGCGCCGCGATGCGGTCGGGATCGCAAGTGCTGGTGCAGAACACCGTTTGCTTGGGCGCCGCCCCGAGAATCGGCAGCAAGTCCTTCTCGACCACCTGCTCGACCTGGTCGGTGTCGAACACCGCGAGCACGATGGGGTCGGCGGCGCCAGCCAGCTCGGCGATCGACCCGGCCGGCCGGCCGCCGAATTCCGCCAGCCGCGCGGTCTTGGCCGGATCGACATCAAATCCGACGACCGCGAAGCCCGCCGCGATCAGCCGGCGCGCGAACACCTCGCCCATCAGGCCGACGCCGATCACACCGACGGGATTCTCCCTCGCCATACCCTGACCCTCGTTTGCCGATTGCCATGTTACCTGGATTCATGTCACCCGGATTGGCGGAATTGACAACTGCAAATCGAGAGGATGTTTCATGATCAATGCGGCGGTCATCGGCCTCGGCCGCTGGGGCAAGTCTCTTGTCACCGCGGTGCAACGCAAGAGCACGCGGCTGCGCTTCGTCCACGGCGTCAGCAAGGAGCCGGACGACGTGCGCGGCTTCGCGCAGCAGCACGGCTTCCGCCTGTCGAGCGATCTCGCCGATGCGCTCGCCGACCCGGCCGTGCAGGCGGTGTTCCTGGCGACGCCCCATTCGCTGCATGTCGAGCAGGTGAGCGCCGTGGCGCGCGCGAACAAGCCGGTGTGGTGCGAGAAGCCGCTGGCCCTGACGCGCGCCGAGGCGGCGCGCTCGGTCGAGGCCTGCCGCAAGGCCGGTGTGGTGCTCGGCAGCGGCAACAACAAGCGCTGCTTTGCGTCGATGCGCGAATTGAAGGCGCTGGTGGCCGGCGGGACGCTCGGCGACATCCTCCATGTCGAGGGGCACTTCTCCAACGACCACTCGACCCGCGTCGCCGGCGGCTGGCGCGACGATCCACGCGAGTCGCCCGGCCTCGGCATGACCGGGGCCGGTTTGCATGTCCTCGACGCCCTCATCAACATGGCGGGCCCGATCAAGCGGGTCGACGCCAAATCCTTCGCACAAAAGCCCTCGCCCGATCCGCGCGACGTGGTGGCGGTGCTGGCCGAATTCGCCAGCGGCGCGACCGGCCAGATGGCGACCATCCGGGCGACCGTGCCGTTCTGGCGCATCCACGTCTTCGGAACCAAAGGGTTCGCCGAGGCGCGCGACGAGGACATGCTGCGCATCGGCTATATCGGCCAGCCGCCGGAGGAAAAGACTTTTCCGCATGTCGATTCGCTCAGGGTGCTGGTCGACTGTTTCGCCGACGCGGTCGAGGGCCGCGCGCCCTTCCTGGTCTCGCCCGCCCAGATGCTCGACCTGATCGGCGCCTTCGAGGCAGTGGTGAAGTCGCTGGAGACGGGACGGCCGGTGGAGGTTTGAAGCCACAAGCACGACGTGCGCGCTCCCTCTCCCCGCTTGCGGGGAGAGGGTCGGGGTGAGGGGGCGTATCAATAAAAGCTCAGACTCGCGGAGAGGCCCCCTCACCCGAAGTCCGCGCTTTGCGCGCGGACTTCGACCTCTCCCCGCACGCGGGGAGAGGTGGACCCAGTGCCCGCCGAAAGGCCTCAGGCCACCAGATCCCGCGTCACCTCGTCGAGCTTCGCTACGCCGCAGAGCGCCATGGTGCGGGCGAGCTCGGCGCGCAGATGCATGAAAACGTCGCGCACACCGTCGGCGCCGCCGATGGCGAGGCCCCAGACGGCGGGGCGGCCGATCAGGACCGCGCGGGCGCCGAGCGCCAGCGCCTTGACGATGTCGGTGCCGCGCCGGATGCCGCCGTCGACATAAACCTCGGCCCGCGACCCGATCGCCGCCGCGATGCCCGGCAGGGCGTCGGCGGTCGAAACCGTCGCGTCGAGATGGCGGCCGCCGTGGTTGGACACGATGATCGCCTTGGCGCCGAGATTGACGCAGCGCAGCGCGTCGTCGGCCCGCAGCACCCCCTTTACCAGCACGTCGATCGGCGAGCGCTCGACCAGCCATTCGAGGTCGCGCCAGGTCGCCGGAAAGGTGACCGTGCCGCTGTGGGCGGCGCCGTAGCTGTGGGCCGCCGCCGGCTGGCCCGGCAGATTGACGGCGCGGATATCGGGGGACGGCGCCAGCGGCGTGCGCGCCGAGCGCGGGCTCGCGCCATAGACCGGCTGGTCGACGGTGAGCACGATGGCCCGAAAGCCGGCGGCGGCGACGCGGTCGATCAGCCCTTCGGTGACGCTGCGCTCGGGCGGCAGATAGAGCTGGAACCACTGTGGCGCCGCGCGGCGCTCGGCCGCCACGTCCTCGATGCTCACGGTGGACGCGGTGGCGAGCACGTAGGGCACGCCAGCCGCCGCCGCGCCGCGCGCGGTCGCGCGCTCGCCCTCGGGATGAAACAGCCGGTGCCGGCCGGTCGGCGCCACCATCAACGGCATGGCGAGACGCTCGCCCAGCACGCTCGCGCTCGTATCGATCGCCGTGATGTCGCGCAACATGCGCGGGCGCAGCCTCAGCCGGCGCCACGCCGCGACGTTGTCGGCAAGCGTGATCTCGTCGTCCGCGCCGCCGGCCGCGAACGCATAGGCGCCGGGCGACAGCTTCTCGCGCGCCCGCTCTTCCAGCGCGTCGAAGTCGGCGCTGTCCATCGGATCACGCCATCTTGTTGGTGAGCGTGCCGATCTTGTCGATCCAGAGCTTCACGGTGTCGCCGCCCTTGAGGAATTCCTTGCGCGCCGCGCCGACGCCGGCCGGCGTTCCGGTCAGGATCACGTCGCCCGGGTGCAGCGTGATGCGCGACGACAGATGCGAAAGCTGCTCGTTGATGTTGAAGATCATCTGGCCCGAATTGGAGTCCTGCTTGACCACGTCGTTGACCCACAGCTTGAGGCCGAGACCGTGCGGATCGCCGATGTCCCGCGCCGGCACGATCCACGGTCCCATCGGGCAGGAGCCGTCGAAATTCTTGTGCGCCACCCAGTCGGACTTGAAGGGCGAGGTGTCGGAAATATGCGGCCGCCGCCCCATGTCGCGCGCCGAGAGATCGTTGGCGATG
>DATBBS010000066.1:0-2741 GCA_036270895.1 Xanthobacteraceae bacterium | reverse complement strand
CATTCCCTACAAGACGACGCCCGATCTGGTCACCGCGCTCCTGCGCCGCGACGTCGACGTCGGCTTCGATTACTTCGCCGGCTTCCAGGGAGCGCTCAGCGACAACAAGGTGAGGATCATCGCCACCTCGGGCGAGGAGCGCGACCCGCTGCTGCGCGACATCCCGACCGCGAAGGAGAGCGGCTTCCCGGACTATGTGGTGACGAGCTGGAACGGTCTCGCGTCGGCGGCCGGCATGCCGGCCGATGTGCTGGCGAAGCTCAATCGGCTCATCAACGTGGCGCTGGCGGATCCTGGGCTCCGCGATAAGGCGATGAAGCTCGGGATGGATGCGCGCGGCAGTACGCCGGAAGAAATGCGCGCCCGCCTGGAGGCCGATGTCAAAAAGTGGGCGGCCGTGATCGACAAGGCCGGAATCGAAAAGCAGTAAGCGGGCGCGCAGTCGCGCATTTCACGGAAGAGTACACGATGACCGACAAGCCAAGACTCAAGATCGCGATCGGCACCTATGGGCACACCCGGGGGATCAAAAGCGGCGAGGTCCCGATCAAGGGGGTGGATCCCGATTTCGTCGAGGTCGTGCCGATCATCGGGGCGTTCCGCCGCATGGTGCGCGACCTCGAATTCGACGTCTGCGAGATGGCGCCCACCACCTACATGATCGCGCGCGCGCTCGGCGCCCCCTTCATCGCGCTGCCGGTGTTCATCATGCGGCGTTTTCATCACGGCGGCTTCGTCGTGCGCCCCGACTCCGGAATCGAGGTTCCGAAGGACCTGGAAGGCAAGAAGGTCGGCGTGCGCGCCTATTCGGTGACGACCGGCGTATGGACGCGCGGCATCTTCGTCAACGAATACGGCCTCGACTCCTCCAAGGTCACCTGGGTGGTCGACGACGAGGAGCACGTCACGACCCTCAAGCTGCCGCCGAATGTGGTGCATGCGCCCGACGGCAAGTCCCTCGCCAGCATGATGGCGAGCGGGGAATTGCAGGCGGGCTTCACCGGACCGGCCGGGATCGGGCGGGCCGGGCCGCCGACCGGCGCCTGGGAACAGGGCGGGCAGACCAGCGCGCAGGTCTATCCGGAGCTGATCGCGAACGTGGCGAAGGTCGAGGCCGACTGGTTTCGCCGCACCGGGATCTATCCGATCCATGGCCTGATCGTGGTCAAGACCGCGGTGCTGGAGCGGCACCCCTGGGTCGCCAGGTCGTTTTACGACGCCTTCGTGGAATCGAAGAAGCCCTACATCGACCACCTCGAGGGCAGCGAGAACAAGTTTCCGGAAGACGCGAAATATCGCGGCCTCATGCCGATCGTCGGCGACCCCCTGCCCTACGGGTTGAAACACAACATGCCGAGCATCGAGGCCATGCTGACCTACGGGTTGCAGCAGGGCCTGATCCCCAAGCGCATGCCGATGGACGAGGTCTTCGTCGACCCCGCCAAGGCCTAGCCGGCGCGCCGGCCCCAGCAACCAACCCGCACAGGATCCCATGCCCGCCATCGTCGACATCCATCCGCACGTCATCTCGACCGACAACACGCGCTACCCGCTCAATCCCCTCGGCGGCGTGCAGTCGACCTGGTCGCGCGACCGCCCGACGCCGTTCGAGGCGCTGGTCGCCGCCATGGATCAGGCCGGCGTCGCCAAGGCGGCGATCGTCCAGGCCTCGACCGCCTATGGGCACGACAACAGCTACGCGGCGGCGGCGATCGCGGCGCACCCGCAGCGCTTCACCGGCGTGTTCTCGGTCGACATGCTGGCGCCGGACGCGGTGGAGAAAATGCGCCACTGGATCGACCGCGGCTTCAGCGGCATGCGGCTGTTCACCACCGGCAGCACCATGCCGGGCCAGGCGAGCTGGTTCGACGATCCGCGCTCCTTCCCGGCATGGGAATATGCCGGCAAGGCCGGCATTCCGGTCTGCATGCAGATGACCCAGGAGGGCTTTCCGCAATTGCGCGGCCTGATGGACCGCTTCCCCAACGTGCGGATCATCCTCGATCATCTGGCCCGCCCGCAGCTGGTGGACGGTCCGCCCTATGCGGCCGATGAGAAATTCTTCGAGCTGTCGCGCTATCGCAACGTGTTCCTCAAGCTCACCCCGCTCAATGTCACGCCCAAGGAATGGGGCAAGGCGACGCCGGAGACCTTCTTCCGCAAGGCGATCGACACCTTCGGCGCCAACCGCATCGCCTGGGGGTCGAACTTTCCGGCGACCGACGACACGCTGGCCGGGATTCTCGGCAAGGCGCAGAGCGCATTGTCCTTCGCGAACGCGGACGAGCGCGCCTGGATTTTCGGCAAGACCGCGCAGCGGCTTTATCCCACGCTGGCCGATTGACGCCCATTCGCAAACATAAAGGCAGCCCCATGGCGACCATCATCGATATTCATCCGCACATCATCGCGAGCGACACCAAGCGCTATCCGCTCGCGCCGCTCGGCGGCCATCAATCCGACTGGTCGCGCACCCGGCCGGTCTCGACCGAGCAGATGATCGTCGCCATGGACAAGGCGGGCGTCGCCAAATCGGCGATCGTGCAGGCCTCGACCTGCTACGGCCACGACAATTCCTACGTGGCGGACGCCGTCGCGGCGCATCCCGACCGTTTCACCGACGTCTTCTCGGTCGATGTGATGGCGCCGGACGCGCCCGAGCGCATGCGCCACTGGGTCGGCCGCGGGCTCGCCGGCATGCGGTTGTTCACCATCGGCAGCACCATGCCCGACCAGGCGTC
>DATBBS010000065.1:0-6020 GCA_036270895.1 Xanthobacteraceae bacterium | reverse complement strand
CGGCCAGTTGAACACCGCCAGAACGGCCGGCACCGCGATGGTGTCGACCCGGCCGCCTTCCGGAACGAGCGTCGGATATTCCTGCCGGGTCAGCTCGCCGACCGTGTAGTAGTCAGCGAAGGTCTTGGAAAACGGAATCGGAACGAAGTGCAGACCGGAATTGGGCGGAATCTTCGCGAAGAAGTCGATCGGCTTGCCGATCACCCTGACGAGCGCGGCGATCTCGCCCGACTTGAGCTTCTGCAGCGCGCTCGGATTGTCCACCAACACCTGATCGACCTGAACGCCGAGCCGCTGGAACACGATCGATCCGGTGAGGCTCGATGCGCTTCCCGCCGGTCCGAAGCTCACCTTCTTGCCGCGCAGATCCTCGATGCTCTTGATCTCGTCGCGCGCCAGCACATGCATTTCCGAAACCGGCAGGCGGATGATGTAATGAACGCGGCTCTCGAGATTGGACGTCTTCCGTTGGGTGCGGAAGTATTCGAAGACGTCCGATTGGGTCACCGCGACATCGACCCCGCGCAGATAAAGCAGGTCGTCGAGGTTGGATGCGGCGCCGTAGGTGACGAGCGGGATCACCCGCAGGTTGTCGCCGTCGTCGAGGACCTGGGCGAGCTCGTCCGCAAAGGTCATGTAGGTGCCGGACAACAGCCCCCCGGCAACCCCGACCGTCCAGTTGTTCTTCTTGTCTCTCAGCGCGGACTCGCTGCCGCCCTGCTCGAGCGACTTCGGCACGACCTGCGCATGGGCCGTCGATATGACGGCGCCATGCGGAAGGCCGATGCCGATAAGCCAGAGCCCGAGCAAGCACGCGCCAACGGCGCGCCCGAATATAAGGGTACGCATTACATCACCCCTTCCCATAATTGCGGGCGCATCGTCAGCTTCAATTGTGTTCCGATTCGGGCGAGCAAGCAGCCCAAATGTTACCAGCACGGTGCGCGCAGTACTTTTTCTTAAAATAGAATTAATCTCGGCGCTCATCGGTAATAGGTTATAGTTTCTCCCCGCGCGCTCGGTGTTACGTTACTGTCATTCGAGGGTCGCTTTTCCCTTGCTGGGCCCGGAATTCGGGCGGCGGGGGGTCCGAGATCGCAACCTGCTTGGCCGGCGACCGGTATGGTGTTCCGGTTTTTCAGCTCGGCGCGGCCTTATTTGGGGCATGTCGGCCATATTCGTTAACTGAGCGACCTTCCACTAACGAAGGTGCCCCGAGAAGGTGGCCGGAAGCACGACCCGCAATGACGGATTTCGTCCAGGAGCCCGAACGCAAGATCCCGGTGCGCCACGACTACGAGGTCGTGGTGCTGGGCGGTGGACCCGCCGGCATCGCGGCAGCGGCGGCCGCCGCGGCAGCCGGCCGGCGCACGCTGCTGATCGAGCGCTATGGCTTTCTGGGCGGCATGGGAACGGCGGCGGGGGTCACCAATTTCTGCGGACTCTTCGCCAATGTGCATGGCGAGATCCGCCAGGTCGTGCATGGCGTCGCCGACGAGTTTTTGGCGCGCATCGACCGGCTCGGCGGGCTCAATGCACCGCATGTGATCTTCGGCAAGACCAAGGCGCAGGCCTACGACACCGCCGCCTACAAGATTGCGGCCGACGAACTCTTGCTCGCCAGGGGAGTCGAGATCCTGTTCCACGCGCTCGCCTGCGGGGTGACGGCCGGGCCCGACGGGGAGATCGCCGCCCTCTTGGTCGAGACCAAGTCGGGGCGCTGCGCGGTGCGCGCCCGCATGTTTGTCGACTGCTCGGGCGACGGCGATCTGGCGGCCTGGGCGGGCGCGCCCTTCGAACTCGGCGACCGCGACGGCAACCTGCTCTATCCGACCACCATGTTCCGCCTCAACGGCGTCGACCCCGCGCTGGCGGGCGAGGCCTGGACCGCGATCCCGCGCCTCATGGAGGAAGCCGAGCGTCGCGGCGAGCGCTTTCCGCGCAAGGGCGCGATCGTGCGTCCCATGGCCCATCCGCAGGAATGGCGCGTCAACGTCACCCAGCTCACGAGCCGCAACGGCAAGGCGATCGACGGCACCGACGCGGACGAGCTTTCGGCCGGCGAGATCGACGGCCGTCGCCAGGTGCTCGCCTTTTTCCAATTCCTCAAGCGCGCGGTCCCCGGTTTCGCCGACAGTTATATCGTCGACATCCCGCCGCAGATCGGCATCCGCGAGACCCGCCGGGTGACCGGCGGCTACCAGCTCGGCGGCGACGACGTGGTGTCCTGCGCGAGCTTCGACGACACCATCGGGGTCAATGGCTGGCCGATCGAGGCGCATGTGGCGGGCGACGTGCAATGGCGCTGGCCCGATATCCCGGGCTCGCGCGGATTCAATCACCTCCCCTATCGCATGCTGGTGCCGCCGCGCCCGCGCAACCTGCTGGTCGCCGGGCGCTGCGCATCCATGACCCACGAAGGCCAGTCGGCCGCGCGCGTCTCGGGCGGCTGCTTCGTCATGGGCGAGGCGGCCGGCACGGCGGCGCATCTGGCGCTTGCGGGCAACGCCGCGCCCGCGGATATCCGGGTCGAGGACCTGCAGCAGCTGCTGGAGCGCGGCGGGGTTTATCTGGGGCGAGATATCTGACATGTGCGGGCAGCAAGTCCGGCCATGACCACGACGGAGCTGACCGAATGACCCGACGTCTCGCGCTTGCGCTGCTCGCCCTCTGGGTCGTGGCGCTTCCGGCGGCCCCGCAGGAATGGCCGGCCCGGCAGGTGAAGCTGATCGTGCCGTTCGGGCCGGGCTCGACCCCGGACATCGTCATGCGGTTGATCGCCGATCATCTCCAGCACAATCTGGGTCAGAGCTTCGTGGTCGAGAACAAGCCGGGCGCGAGCGGCAACATCGGGACCGATGCGGTCGCCAAGGCGGAGCCCGACGGCTACACGATCGGCCTGTCGATCGGCGGACCGCTCGCCATCAACCCGCTGCTGTTCGGCAAGCTGCCCTACGATCCGGCCAAGGACCTCGCGCTGATCACCCTGCTCACCTCCCAGCCGAGCGCCCTCGTGGTCAATGCCGGGCTCGGCGTCGAGACGGTGGCCGGGCTCATCGACCTGCTGCGGAAAAGCCCCGGCAAATACAATTACGGCTCGATCGGCAACGGCTCGCTGTCGCACCTCGCCATGGAGGCGATCGGTCTCAAGAGCGGCACCCAGATGGTGCACATCCCCTACGCGTCCTCGCCCCAGGCGATGACGGCCCTGCTGCGCAACGACGTGCAGATGGCCTGCCTGCCGGCGATCTCGGTCACGCCGCAGCTCGGCTCGGGGCAGGTGAAGATCCTTGCGATCACCACCAGGGCCCGCTCGGCACTGCTGCCCGGCATCGTGACCCTGCGGGAAGCGGGCGTCGACGTCGAGGCCGACGCCTGGAACGGCTTGATCGCGCCGGCCCATACCCCGGAGGCGGTCATCACGGCGGTGCGCCACGCGGTGGTCGACGCGCTCAACAGCCCGGCGATCCGTGAAAAGCTCGCCGCCCAGATCATGGAGCCGACCCCGACCACGCCGGCCGAATTCCGCGCCCGGATCGAGGCCGACATCGCGCGCTGGACCCCGGTGATCCGCGCCGCGAATATCCGGGTCAACTGAACCCGGGCGGTGAATTCACCCGATTATTCCTGGACGCGCGACGGCGCAGCGAAACGCAGCGGCCGTATCTCGTCGACGTCCTGACCGCGTCTCGGGCGACGTCCGGACACCCGCCCCGGACGGGCCAAGTGTCCCTTTTGAGATACCCCTCCGCCGCCTTTCACGAAGGACGCCAATTGTTCCATCCCCTCCCGCAAGGGAGGTATCCGTTTGCGTAGGGTTACCGCCACGTTAACGCCACATTTGGCGGGCGGGTCAAAGGTCAGAACTGGGACAGGGATGCGAAAGAGCGATGATCGCGCGGGGGACCAAGTATTCTTCCGACAAAACTGAGTATTAATTGCGTCGTTTTTGACGGCGATGCCGCGTTGCGCGCTGTCAATTCCTCGTCGCTTCCGCACGAGGACTCAATGTCTTCCAATCAGCAGCACGGAGGTCACCGAAAAGACGGAACGTTTCTTTGGAACTGGATCCACCCTAACGGTACGGAGTATTCCCAATGCTACGACTTCTCGGCGCGTCCGCGCTCGCACTCATCCTGATGACCCCCGCCGCGCAGGCAGCCCATCATTATCGTCATCATTCCGGTCACCACGCCTCTGCCCATCATCGCCACTACCATCAGGCCCGCCATTACCGCGGGAATCATCGCTTTGCGGTCTATCGGTCGCATCGCCGTTTCGCGGTCCGTCAGGACTCGGGCTCCCAGGGCGACGGTTTCCGCCAGGCGCGCGTCAGCGGCGGGCGTCCGCGCGCGTGGTGCGGCTGGTATGCCCGCAGCCTGGTCGGTCGTGATCCAGGCGCCGCCTACAATCTGGCGCGCAATTGGGCCCGCTGGGGCCGGCCGTCCGGCCCGGGCGTCGGCGTCATGGTGGTATGGTCGCATCACGTCGGCATGATCACCGGCCGGACGCCGGATGGCCAATGGATCGTCAAGAGCGGCAACGACGGTCACGGGGTCCGCGAGCGGCCGCGGTCGATCGCCGGCGCCATCGCGTTCCGCGCGGGCTGATCTGGAAACGGGATACGCGGATGCCCCGATGAGGCTCCGCGGCTCCCACCTCTAACGACTGACCCCGCCGGTGCGGACGCCGGCGGGGTTTTTTCGTTTCTGACGTGCCGGCGCGGGCGAGGCCCCTACCCCGCCGCGACCTTCTTCACGTCCTTCACGTCGGCGAACTTGATGTCCGGCGCGCGCTCGGCGGTGTAGCCGAGATAGAAGGCGTTGCGGGCGAGAAACACCAGGTCGCCATCGAGATCCTCGGCGATGCCGGACCCGTTGGCGGCCACGAAGGCGTCGAGCGCCCTCGGGTCGCCGGCCGAGACCCAGCGTGCCATCTCGAACTCGCAGACGTCGAACTCGACCGGCAGGCTATATTCCGTATCGAGGCGCACCTTGAGGACGTCGAGCTGCAGCGGCCCGACCACGCCGACGATCGCCGGCGCGCCGTCGCGCGGGCGAAAGACCTGCACCACGCCCTCCTCGGCCAGCTCCTGCAGGGCCTGCTTGAGCTTCTTCGCCTTCATGGCGTCGGTCAGGCGCACCCGGCGCAGGATTTCCGGCGCGAAGGACGGCACGCCGACGAAGCTGAGATCCTCGCCCTCGGTGAGCGTGTCGCCGATCCGCAGCACGCCGTGGTTGGGAATGCCGACCACGTCGCCCGCAAAAGCTTCGTCGGCGAGCGCGCGGTCCTGGGCGAAGAAGAAATGCGGCGTGCGCAGGCTCATGGTCTTCTGGGTTCGCACCTGCTTGACCTTCATGCCGCGCGTAAGCTTGCCGGAGCAGATGCGCGCGAAGGCGATGCGGTCGCGGTGGTTGGGATCCATGTTGGCCTGGATCTTGAACACGAAGGCGGTCATGTGCGGCTCGGCCGCCTCGATGCGCCGGCGGTCGGCGTCCTGGGCGCGCGGCGGGGGTGCGAGCGCGCCGAGGCCCGCCAACAAGTCGCCGACGCCGAAATTCTTCAGCGCCGAGCCGACATAGACCGGCGTGAGGTGGCCTTCGCGGAACGCCGCCAGATCGAATGGCCGGCAGGCCTCGCGCACGAGATCGATCTCCCCACTGAGGGCGCCGGCGTCGAGGTTGGGATTGCGGGCGGCGAGCGCCGCGATGTCGAGCGGCACCAGCGTCGCCTCGTTGTCCTCGCCGAGGAGCCGCATCTGCCCGCTGGCGATGTCGTAGGTGCCGGCGAAGTCGCGCCCGCTGCCGAGCGGCCAGGTCATCGGCGCGGTGTCGAGCGCGAGCGTCTTCTCGATCTCGTCCATGAGGTCGAAGGGATCGCGGCTTTCGCGATCCATCTTGTTGATGAAGGTGAGGATCGGGATGTCGCGCAGCCGGCACACCTCGAACAGCTTGCGGGTGCGCGCCTCGATGCCCTTGGCGGCGTCGATCACCATGACGGCGGAATCGACCGCCGTGAGG
>DATBBS010000064.1:0-4603 GCA_036270895.1 Xanthobacteraceae bacterium | reverse complement strand
ATGCCCACGGACCAGCAGAACAACGTCTATCTGCTGGAATTCGGAGGAACCAGCATCGGCCAGCGTAACGCCAAGACCAACGAGGTCAGCATCTGGCCGACGCCGATGGCGGGCTCGCGGCCGCGCCGCGGCCGCATCGACGAGCAGAACCGGCTGTGGTTCGCCGAATATGGCGGCGACCGCATCGGCATGTTCGATCCGGCGACCCAGAAGATCAGGGAATGGCAGCTGCCGACCGCCTGGAGCGCGCCCTATGACGTCGCGCCGGCCCGCAACGGCGAGGTGTGGACCGCCTCCATGTTGAACGATCAGGTGGCGCGACTCGATCCGAAGACCGACCAGATCGTCGAGTATCTGCTGCCGCGCCCGACCAACGTCCGGCGCGTCTTCGTCGATACCTCCGCCGATCGGCCGGTGCTGTGGATCGGCAGCAACCACGGCGCGTCGATCGTCAAGGTGGAGCCGCTCGACTGATCGACGGCGAATGGCGAATAGCCTCTAGCGAGTAGTTGGATCACCATACGCTATTCGCCACTCGCCATTCTCTGGATATGGTCCTTGCCCCCGACATTTCCGTCCACGCGCGCCTTCGACTCCGCCCAGGCGCGCCGGGCGCGCCTCACGGGCATAGCCCTGATGTGCGGCGCGGTCGGCTGCTTTGCGTTTCTCGACGCCAGCGCGAAATATCTCGGCCGTCACATGGACGTGCTCGAGGTGGTGTGGGCGCGCTACACCTTCGGCTTCCTGCTCGCCTTGGTCTGGTCCAATCCACTGCGGCAGCCCGGCATGCTGCGCAGCGCGCGGCCCGGCCTGCAGATCGCCCGCTCCGCTCTTTTGCTGGGCTCGACCACGCTGAATTTCTTCGCGATCAAATATCTCCAGCTCGACCAGGCGCTCGCGATCACATTTTCGACCCCGTTTCTGGTCGCGGCGCTGTCCGGACCGGTGCTCGGCGAGTGGGTCGGTCCCAGGCGCTGGGCCGCGATCGGTGTCGGCTTTCTCGGCGTGCTGGTGGTGACGCGGCCCGGCTCCGGCGCGATCCATCCCGCCGCGCTGCTCTCGGCCGCCGGGGCGCTGTGCTACGCCGTCTATGCGCTCATGACCCGCATCCTGTCGCGCAGCGATTCGAACCAGACGACGCTGTTCTATTCGAACCTTGTCGGCGCCGTCGTCATGCTGCCGGTCGCCGCCGCCGTCTGGACGACGCCGGACAGCCTGCTCATCGGCGCATTGATGCTGGCAGCCGGCGCGCTCGCCAGCATCGGTCACTACTTGCTGATCGTCGCTCATCGGCTGGCGCCGGCGTCGGTCTTGTCGCCGTTCATGTATAGCCAGCTCGCCTGGACGGTCACGCTCGGCTACGTGATCTTCGCCGACACGCCGAACCGCTGGACGCTCGCCGGTGCCGGCATCATCGTCGCCTCGGGCCTTTATCTGCTCCATCGCGAGCGGGTAAGAGGTCCGGTCGGCGTCGGCGGGGATTGAGAATGACGAATGCTAAGGCAGCCTGACGAGGATGGGGATGATCCCGCTTTGCTGCAAATACTCGAAAAATTCGGCGAGCGGGATGGCGGCCAGGAAAAAACATGCATCGAGGAACGTCGTCACGACCGCGCGCGGCGGGACCTCCAGCATCTCGACATTCTTCCACCCGGACAGGCGCGGCAGAAACCGCGGCACCCTCGCCGCATAGTCCCGGAAAACTTCGCCATGCGACGCAAGCATGACCCGCTCTTCCTGGACCACCACCAGCGTATGGACGATCCCCGCAAAAATGCCGGCCAGGAGGGCAACCGAGACGGAGCCGAGCTGAGCACCGATGCCGACCGCGCCGATGACCGAAAAAACATAGAGCGGATTGCGGCTGACCGAGTAGGGACCCTCCGTCACCAACCGGCTGGTCTTGCGGCCGCCGATATAGAGCGAACACCACGTGCGTCCGAGGATACAGATGACGATCAGGACGGTGCCGGCCCACTCGATCGCGCTCTCGACCTCGGTGGACCACCGCGAGGCGCCGAAGATGAACAGCGCGCCGATGCTTGCGAGCGCGAGCAGCAACACGATTTTCCGGAGCTTCTGCACCGAACCCATGACGTCGGGGTCGATGGAAGATTTGTCGATCGTCGTCATCTTCATGCCGTGGCGGGTCATGCCCGAGGCCCGGTATCAGGTCAAGCGCGGACGCCCCACCCCGCGATCATATCGGTAATCCCGCCCAAAGCGAGACCGGGCCGAAATTGGATGATGCGGCCGCACCTGCGGCTTGCTATCGTGGGCCCCAGCGGCGCCGCGAAAAGCGGTTGATAAAACAAGGATATCGCCGGCGCGCCGCGGTTGACAAACGACCCCGGCCACGCCTGATACGGCGCGCGCGAATAAAGAGTATTAAGTCCCACCCTCGAGGCTCATCTTAGCGGGATTGAATGATGGCAAGAAAACCGGTCCGCGCGCCCGAACCGTCGGCGCGCGCGAAACTCAATGACGACATCGGCGAGGAGTTGCGGCTGCGGTTGTATCGCATGCAGGTAGAGTTGCGCGAGGCCGAGCAGCGCGCCTTCGACCTGTTCCTGCAGAATCTGGTCAAGGGCACGAGCCACCTCTCCCTGGGGCAGGAGGCGATCGCCGCCGGCTTTGCGACCGCCATGAAGCCGGGAGACCTGAGCTTCTGCACCTATCGTGGGCATGCCCACACGCTCGCACGCGGCGTCCCGGTCGAGAAGGTTTTGGGCGAGCTGATGCAGCGCGACAACGGCCTGATGCGCGGCAAGGGCGGCTCGATGCATCTGACCTCCGTCGAGCATGGCGTGATGGGCTCGTATGCGATCATCGGGGCGCACCTGCCGATCGCCTGCGGGGCGGCGTTGCGCGCGCAGTATCGGGGCGACGACGACGTGTCGGTGTGCTTCTTCGGCGACGGCACCACCAATATCGGCGCCTTCCACGAGGCGCTGAATTTCGCGGCGATCTGGAAGCTGCCCGTCGTCTTCGTGTGCGAGAACAACCTCTATATGGAATACACGGCGATCGGCGAGGTCACGGCCGTCGAGCATCCGGCGGCGGACCGCGCGTCCGCCTATGGGCTCGAGCGCATCGTCATCGACGGCAACGATGCCGACGTGGTCTACCGCACCGCGACTGCGGCCTATGCGCGCGCACGCGCCGGCAAGGGGCCCTCGCTCATCGAATGCATGACCTATCGCCACAGCGGCCATTCGCGCGCCGATCCGGCGAAATACCGTCCCGAGGGCGAGCTCGAGAAATGGAAGGAGCGCGATCCGATCAAGATCTATCGCGCCCGGCTCAAGCAGTTCGGGATCGGCGACGACGTGGTGGCGAAGATCGACGCGCAGGTGATGCAGATGATCGACGCCGCGACCGAGGCCTGCAAGGCAGCGCCGCCGCCCGCCGCCGACATCCTGTTCACCGACGTCTACGCCGATGGAGGCTGGGCATGGCGGAACTGACCTATCGCGACGCGGTCGCACGCGGCATCGCCCAGGAGATGGCGCGCGACCCGGACGTCATCTTTTTCGGCGAGGACGTCGCCAAGGCGGGCGGCGTGTTCAAGGCGACGGTCGGGCTCTATGAGCAGTTCGGCCCGAAGCGCGTGCGCGACACCCCGATCTCCGAGCAGGCGATCCTCGGCGCCGCCATGGGGGCGGCGATGACGGGCCTGAAGCCGATCGCCGAGATCATGTTCTCGGATTTCTTCGCGGTCTGCTTCGACTATATCGCGAACGAGTTCCCCAAGAGCCGCTACATGTCGAACGGCCAGGTCAAATGCCCGCTGGTGGTGCGTACCGGCAACGGTGCGGGCAGCCGTTTCGGCGCCCAGCATTCGCAGAGCGTCGAGAACTGGGCCATGATGATCCCGGGCCTCAAGGTGGTGGCGCCGTCGACCCCGCGCGACGTGGTCGGCCTGATGGCGGCGGCGGTGCGCGACCCCGATCCGGTGATCTTCTTCGAGCACAAGTCGCTTTACGCCACCAAGGGCGAGGTGCCCGACGGCGAGATCGTCGACACGCTCGGCAGCGCCAAGATCGTGCGGCCCGGCAACCACGCGACCATTCTGGCGCTCGCCCTGATGGTGCCGCGCGCGCTCGCGGCCGCCGACAAGCTCAAGGCCGAGCACGGGCTCGACTGCGAGGTGATCGATCTGCGCTCGCTGGTCCCGCTCGATACCCAGGCCATCCTCGGATCGGTCGGGCGCACCCACCGCTTGTTTACGGTGGAGGAGAACCCACGTTTATGCGGCTGGGGGGCGGAGATCGTCTCCATCGTGGCCGACGAGGCCTTCTACGACCTCGACGGGCCGCCGGTGCGGATCACGACGCCGCACATGCCGCTGCCCGCCGCGGACATTTTTGAAGACATGGTGTTGCCGACCGTCGACCGGATCGTGGAGACGGTGCGGCGCTCGCTATCCGCGTAGCCCATGATCCCGAAAAGTCCGCGGACTTTTCGGACAAGGTCACGCGCCAAGACAACAAGACCCCGATAGGTGCCTCATGTATGAAAACCTTCTCGCGAATGTCCCGACCGACCTGTGGATCGGCGGCAAATGGCGCAAGGCGTCGGACGGCGCCCGCTTCGACGTGAT
>DATBBS010000063.1:0-7319 GCA_036270895.1 Xanthobacteraceae bacterium | reverse complement strand
ATGCAGCGACAGCGTCATCACCAGCGGCTGGTCGCGGCATTGCTCGATCATCTCGTCGAAGCCGTCGACGATCATGTCGGCGAAATCCCGCGCCGTGCCCTCGCGATGGATGATCGCGGCCGAATCGTTGAGCTCCGCCGGATAGGGCACCGAGAGGATCGGGCCGGCGCGCGTCTTGAGCCAGAAGGGCTGGTCGTCGGCCGGCCAATCCATCACGTAGCTGTAGCCCGCCTCCTTCAGAAGGTCGGGCGTGGCGTTGCTCTCGGACGCCGCCGGCCCCATCCATCCTTTGGGCGCACGGCCCTCGCGGCGCATGATCTCCTGCGTCACGTCGTCGATCAGGCGGCGCTCGTCGAGCTCCCACAGGTCGCCCTGGCGCTCCGCGTTGGTGCGGCCATGGCCGACCACCTCGTCGCCGCGCTTGCGGATGCGCTCGCAGATCTGCGGGTGATACTCGTAGAGCAGCGAGTTGATGTTGTGCGCCGCCGGCAGGCTCAACTGGTCGAACAGATCGAACATCCGCCAGATACCGACCCGGTTGCCGTAGTCGCGCCAGGAATAGTTGCGCTGCTGCTGCGGCTCGCCCTTCTTGGCCGGATCCCAGCCCGTGCCCTTGCGATAGGCGTAGACCTCGATGTTCGTCGTCGCGCAGAACGCGAGCCGCTTGCCGTCCGGCCACGAATAGTCTTTCCGCTCGCCGATGACCGAATAGTCGTAGCGGTTATGCTTGGGAAGCGTGAGCATCGATGATTTCCTCCGTCCATCACGCGCGACATCGGTCGGCGCCCGCGACGGTGTCGCGTGCTGGATTGCGCCGATACTCATACATCGGCGCTCCCGCGAGCGCGATGACCCTGCGATGGCGAGGAGGATTGGTCCGGGGTGACGCGGCCGTCTGGCCGCCGTCCGGGCCGCCTGGACGGCCGGCTCAACCGACGGCCGCGGCCGCCTTCTTGCGCTCGGATGTCACGGCCTCATGCGCCGCCGTCATCGCCGTGATGGCGCCTGGCGCGGCCGTCGTCAGTCCGGCATGCGCCACATTGTCGAGGAAGCAGCGGGCGCTTTCGTCCCAGCTCATCGACTCGGCATATTGACGGCAGGCGGCGCGCGGAAGCGCCAGCGCCCTGAGACAGGCGGCGCGCAAGTCCTCGTCGAGCGCCGCCACCGGGGCGCTCCCCACCACGTCGCGGGTCGCCGCCACCGGAAAGCCCGCGACCGGCGTCCCGCATGCAAGCGCTTCCAGCAGCACCAGTCCGAACGTGTCGGTGCGGCTCGGAAACACGAAGACATCGGCGGCGGCGTAAATCCTGGCGAGCTCATCGCCGTGCTTGGCGCCAAGAAAGATCGCCTTGGGACACAGGCGGGCCAGTTCGTCGCGCGCCGGCCCCTCGCCGACCACCACCTTGGTGCCGGGAAGGTCGAGCGACAGGAACGCAGCGATATTCTTCTCGACCGCGAGGCGGCCGACCGTGAGAAAGATCGGCCGCAGCAGCCCGAGATTGGCGTCGGGCCGGGGCCGGAACAGCCCGGCATCGACCCCGCGCGGCCAGCGCAGCACGCGCCTGAACCCGCGCGTCGTCAGTTCCTCGGCGAGCGAGGCCGTCGCCGTCATGGTGCCGCGACTGCCGTTATGGAACCAGCGCAGGCAGCCCCAGCTCAGGCGTTCGGGGATCGGCCAGCGCGCCGCCACATACTCGGCAAAGCGCGTGTGGAAGCTGGTGGTGAATGATCGTCCCTGCGCGCCGCAATACCCGCGCGTGACGAGCCCGATCGGACCTTCGGTCGCGATATGAATGGCGTCCGGCTTGATCTCGGCGATGCGGGCCGCGATCGCGCGCGGGCTCGGCAGCGCGATCCGGATGCCCGGATAGCTCGGCAGCCCGACCGTCGGCATGCCCTCGGGCGTGAGGAATGCGACCTCGACGCCGCGACCCTCCATGGCTTTCGCCACTGCGGTCAACGTGCGCACGACGCCGTTTACCTGCGGAAACCACGCGTCCGTTGCGACCAGAATACGCATTACGCAGCTCTGGCCTCCGCAAGGTCGGTATCAGCCGCAATTTTACGCGCGCCGCGCGCCCAGGAGACGATCTCGAATTGCCCGTCCGGATGCTCGACGGCCGCGCAGCAGCTTTCGACCCAGTCGCCGCAATTGATGTAGCGCACGGCGCCGATGTCCCGGATCGCAGCGTGATGAATGTGCCCGCAGATCACGCCATCGGCCGCATGACGGTCGGCCTCGATCGCGAGCGTGCTCTCGAACGCCCCGATATAGTTGACGGCGTTCTTGACCTTGAGCTTGGCCCATTGCGACAAGGACCAATAGGGCAGGCCGAGCCGGCGCCGGACGCCGTTGAACGCCGTATTCAGGATGAGCGCGAGCCGATACGCGTGGTCGCCGAGCATCGCGAGCCAGCGCGCGTGGCGGACCACGAGGTCGAAATTATCGCCATGCGTGACGTGATAGCGCCGTCCGTCGGCCGCGAGGTGCAGCGCGCTTTCGACCACCTCGACTCCGCCGAAATGCGTGCCGTAGAAATCGCGCAGGAATTCGTCGTGGTTTCCGGGAATATAGATGAGGCGCGCGCCCTTCCGCACCTTGCGCAGGAGCTTCTGCACGACGTCGTTGTGGGCCGGCGGCCAATACCAGCCCGACCGCAGCTGCCAGCCATCGACCACGTCGCCGACCAGGTAGATCGTGTCGGCATCGTGGTGGCGCAGGAAGTCGAGCAACTGGTCGGCCTGACACCCGCGGGTCCCGAGATGCACGTCGGATATGAACAATGCACGGAGCCGTCGGGTCGTCTCGCCTAGCGTGGCCATTCGGCATTCCATCGAAATCGCCTTCGCACGACGGATAGTCGATTCGTATCTCAAACTGATGACAAACAACGGTGGACAAGACGCGCCGCCACGTCCCTTTGTCGTAAATCTGTCGCCGGACGGTGGGAAGCTTGACGCCGAGTCACGAAGCTTTACGGGGTGCGGGGACGGCGATTGCTCGCTCGGGGGTGGAAAGCGGCGACGGCGGTCTCATCGCAAATTCGCTGGAGCAGGGTCGGCCTCCTGCTGAGCGCGACCATCATCGCGATCTCCTTCGCCATACTGTGGCACCGCCTGCAAGGCCTCGACATCCCGCGGGTCATCGCGACGCTCGCCGCCATGCCGCTCCACAGGATCGTCGGCGCCGCCTGCGCCATCGCGACCGCCTATGGGACGCTCACCTTCTACGACTGGTTCGCATTGCGCACCATCGGCGCCTGTCACGTACCTTACCGGATTGCCGCGTTGGCGAGCTTCACCAGCTACTCGATCGGCCACAATATCGGCGCGACGGTATTCTCGGGCGGCGCCATCCGCTATCGCATCTATTCGTTCTGGGGGCTTCGCCTCGTCGATATCGCCAAGATCTGCTTCGTCACCGGGCTGACCTTCTGGCTCGGCAATCTCACGGTGCTCGGCCTCGGCATGGTCTATGTGCCGGAGGCGGCGAGCGCCGTCGATCATCTGCCGTCGTGGGCGAACCGGGCGATCGGCATCGCGGCCTTGTGCGTTCTCGCCGGCTACCTCGCCTATGTGGGGCGCGAGCCGCGCGCCTTCGGCTCGGACCGGTGGCGGATCACCTTGCCGAACGGGCGGCTCACGCTCTTGCAGATCCTGATCGGCATCGCGGATCTGTTCTTCTGCGCGGTCGCGATGTCGCTGCTCATTCCCTCCGAGCCGGCCATCGACTTCGTCGCCCTCGCGGTGATCTTCGTATTCGCGACGCTGTTCGGTTTCGCCAGCCACGCGCCCGGGTCGCTCGGCGTGTTCGACGCCGCCATGCTGGTCGGCCTCGGCCAGTTCGCCAAGGAGGACCTGGTGGCGGGCCTGTTGCTGTTCAGGCTGATCTATTTCATCGTCCCATTCGGGCTTGCGTTGCTGACCATGGGGGCCCGCGAGCTGTGGCTGGCGGTCGCGCGCCCCCGGCCGGTTGCACGCCCGGATCATTGGCCATAATCTCCGGAACCGGTCGCTTGCCGCCCCTTGCCGATCAGGCGAGGGCTCATATGTAGTGGGCACGGCCGTGCGGGTCGTCTTGGAACCAGTGACAAAACAGTGAGTTGGGGGATTGTAGTCGCGTCCCTCCTCTTCGGAGCGTTGCCATGGCCCTGACCGCTCCCGCTGCCAACGGGCCGCCCTCTACCGCTACGCCTCCCGACAGCGATATCCGACAGGATCTGCGCGCGACCTCGATCGCGGCGTTTCGCGAGGTGCGGGCCGAGACCGAACGCCGCGCCGCGCCTTTGTCGGCGGAAGATCAGGCCGTCCAGTCCATGCCCGACGCGAGCCCGACGAAATGGCATCGCGCGCATACCACCTGGTTCTTCGAGCAATTCCTGCTCGCGCCGCACGCCGACGGCTACCGGCCGTTCGACGCGCGCTTCGGCTTCCTGTTCAACTCCTATTATGTGGCGGCCGGCCCCCGCCATGCGCGGCCGAAGCGCGGCCTGATCACCCGGCCGAGCAACCAGGAGGTCGCCGCCTATCGGGCCCATGTCGACGCCGAGGTCGAGAAGCTGATCGGCGATGCGCCCGCCCACAAGATGCGGGAGATTCTCCGGATCCTCGAGATCGGGCTCAATCACGAGCAGCAGCACCAGGAGCTCATCCTCACCGATATCCTGCATGTGTTCGCCGAGAACCCGGATTTCCCAGCCTATGATCCGGCATGGAAAATCCCGCAGGCCGGCGCCAGGAACGCAAGCGGCTTCGCGGACGTGGCGGAAGGGATCCGCACCATCGGTCACCAGGAGCGGGGCTTTTGCTTCGACAACGAGCGGCCCGCCCACCGCGAGCTGGTCGGAGCGGTGTCGGTCGCGCGCGGTCTCGTCACCAATGGCGACTGGCTCGAATTCATCGCCGACGGCGGCTACGAGCGGCCCGAGCTGTGGCTCTCGGACGGCTGGGCGACGGTCGTGGCCGAAGGCTGGACCGCGCCGGGCTACTGGCGCTGCATCGACGACCGCCTGTTCGCGGGGACGCTGGCGGGGCTCGCCCCGGTCGATCCCGCGCTGCCGGTGTGCCACGTCAGCTACTACGAGGCCGACGCCTTCGCGCGCTGGGCCGGCAAGCATCTGCCCGCCGAGGCGGAGTGGGAGGTGGCGGCGCGCGGGAGCGAGCTCGACGCCGCCTTCGGCGTCGTGTGGCAATGGACCCGCAGCGCCTATTCGCCCTATCCGGGCTATCAGCCGGAAACCGGCGCGCTCGGCGAGTACAACGGCAAGTTCATGGTCAACCAGATGGTGCTGCGCGGCAGCTCCTTCGCGACTCCGCGCGGGCACGCGCGCGTCAGCTACCGCAATTTCTTCCCTCCCTCGGCACGCTGGCAGTTCACCGGACTGCGGCTCGCCGACTTTCCGGCCTGACCCCCGCACGGAGTAACCCCATGAACGTGCTTGCCAGAACCGTCGCGGTCCCGCGGCCGCAAATGTCCGACTTCGCGCGCGACGCGATCGCGGGCCTGTCGGCCGAGCGCAAGACGCTTCCCGCCAAATATTTCTACGACGACAGTGGATCGGCGCTGTTCGAGGCGATCACGGCGTTGCCTGAATATTATCCGACGCGTACCGAGCTCGGCATCCTGAAGGAGCGCGCCGGCGAGATAGCGCGCCTCATTCCGCCCGGCGCCGCGCTGGTCGAATTCGGCAGCGGTTCGACCGCGAAGGCGCGCGTCGTACTGGATGCGGCCGCGGTCGCCGCCTATGTGCCGGTCGACATCTCGGCCGGGTTTCTCAGCCAGGAGGCGGCGCGGCTCGGGCGCGACCTTCCGGGCCTCCGCGTGCTGCCGGTCGCGGCCGACTTCACCAAGCCGTTCGAGCTGCCGCCCGCCATTCGGTTGCGCGCGCGGGTGGGCTTCTTTCCGGGCTCGACCATCGGCAATTTCGAGCCGCCGGAAGCGGCCCGGTTCCTGCGCCACGCCGCCATTCTGCTCGGTCGCGGTGCTCACCTCATCGTCGGCGTGGACCTGATCAAGGATGCGGCGGTGCTCGACGCGGCCTATAACGACGCGGCCGGCGTGACGGCGGCATTCAATCTCAACCTTCTGCGGCGCATCAATCGCGAGCTCGGCGCCGATTTCGATCTCAAGCGATTCCGGCATCATGCCTTCTTCAGCCAGGCGCGGAGTCGCGTCGAGATGCATCTCGCGAGCTGCGCGGGGCAGGAAGTCCATCTGTGCGATCGCACGATTCCGTTCGCGGCCGGCGAGACCATCCACACCGAGAACAGCTACAAATATTCCGTCGACTCGTTCCAGGCCTTGGCGGCGGACGCCGGCTGGTCGCCCGTCGCGGTGTGGACCGACCCGAAGCGATATTTCTCGCTGCACGCCCTGGCGCTGCGCTGACGCGGAAGGAAGCCCGGATGGAGCGACCGCGCCTTCGCTCGCTGCGCGAGCTACGGCGGGTTCCGCGCCAGCGAGTCCGCCGAAGCGCGGAGCGCGAAGGCGGAAGCGTAATCCGGGACCGCCGTCCCCGCATTTCGCTTCGCTCCATCCGGGCTACGCTCGCTGATAGCTAGCCCGTAGGACCGCCGTCCCGCATTCCGTTTCACTCCTTGCGGGCTACGGTCGCTGTCCCGGGACTGGGCGGCTTGTGGGGCCTCGCCGGAAAATGCTCTAAATCACATCCAGCCATGGGGGAGGGGACGTTTCGCTCGCCTGCGCTCAACTGGAGAAAGAGGACCAAGATGAAAATCGTGAGTTTTGAATCGCCCACGGGCCTGCGGCTCGGCGTTGTCGAGGGCGACCAGGTCATCGACCTGCAGGCGGCCGATCCCAAGGTCCCGTCCGATCTCGGCGTGCTGCTCGCCAGCACCAACGGCGATTTGTCCGGCGTGAAGACCCTCGCCGGCCGCGCGCCCGCGTCGGCCCGCAGCCCGCTCAAGGGCCTCAAATACGCCCTGCCGGTCGGACGTCCGGGCAAGATCATCTGCCTCGGCCTGAACTATCTCGAGCACGTCAAGGAAGGCTCGCAGCGCGACAACATCCCGAAATTTCCCACCATCTTCATGCGCTGCCTGACCTCGATGGTGGCGCACGAAAGCCCGATCATCCGGCCGCGCGTCTCCGAGACGCTCGACTACGAGGCCGAGCTGATGCTGATCGTGGGCAAGCCGGCCAAGCATCTCACCATGGCGAACGCGACCTCCTGCGTGGCCGGCTATTCCTGCTCCAACGAGGGCTCGGTGCGCGAATTCCAGCGCAAGACCACCCAGTGGGACATGGGCAAGAATTTCGACCGCACCGGCGGCTTCGGGCCCTGGATGGTGACCGCGGA
>DATBBS010000062.1:0-22207 GCA_036270895.1 Xanthobacteraceae bacterium | reverse complement strand
CTTGCGGAGATATTCAAGCGCTTGGCGCGTCTCCGGCGAGTCGATCCTGATATTGTCCTTGTCGTCCACCATGACGACGCCGAAGGAGTTGAACAGCGCGCCGACCCAGTCGACCGCGTCGCTGGTCTGTCCCATCGGCAGGCCGACCGGATTGCCCGCCTTGAACAGCTTCTCGGCGCTGCTGAGGTAAAGATCCCAGTCCCACTTGTCGGTCTTGGCCTTGTCGTATTTCGCCTCGTCGGCCGGGAACATGTCGCGCAGGTCGATGCCGGCATGCTGCTGGTAGAGATCGAAGCGCGACTGGCAGGGCTTGACCTGGCTGCCGACGGTGGTCGGCACGCCGCGCCACGTGCCCTTGATGCGCGCGAGATATTCCGCGACCGGGCTGATGGGGCCGTATTGCTTGATCAGTTCGTTCACCACCTCGTCGAGCGGCTCGAGCACGCGCTGGTGCACCTGGATGTTCCAGTCGCGATGCGACATGATGTCGTGACCGGTGCCGGCCTGCGCCTCCGCGGCGGCGGTGAGCTTGTCCTTCTCGCCCTGCGACGTGATGTAATCGATCTTCACCTCGACCTTGTTCTTCTCGCCCCACTCGTTGCACAGCTTGGTGAGCGTATTGTTGGCACCGGGCACCCAATGATCCCAGCAGCCGAGAGTCAATGTGCCGGCCGCATGGACGCCGCGGACATAGGGCGCGGTGATGAGCGCAGCGGAGCCGAGGGCCGCGGTCTTGAGAACATTCCGACGAGTGGGCTGCTGGCGTCTCATATTGTCCTCCCTGGGCTGGCATCGCCGCCATTGATGGCTGGCATTTGATAAAATGATACTCTCATCCCCTGGGCGCGGCTAGCCCGTGGGTCGCGCGGTTCCAGCAGATATCGTTCGCCGAGTGCCGCGCCCGACGTAATGCCCGGCGACAAGACCGGCCTCTCAGTCGAACCCCAGGTTACGGCAGCCCCGGCGTCCATCGCCCCGCCGGCAGATCGAGCGCGCACAGATCCCCCGCGATGCCGCGGCGCTGCGCCCAGTCACGTACGGCGGCCGGATAGGCGGGACTTGCCGGATCGTCGAGCGCCCAGCCGTCCGGAAACCAGCTCGAATAGCCGTTCACGGTCGGAATGTTGCGGATTTCCGCGAACAGCATGGCGGCGGCCTGGCGCTCCGGCGCGATCGGACCGCCCGGCTCCCCGCCGGGCGTCAGGTAGAAGACGCGGCAGCCGGCCGGTGGCGGCGGCACGGTCTCGATCCAGGCGAGCGCGGCGCGCCGCGATACGGTCGGCGGCCACACCAGATTGATCTGCTCGATCGCCAGGAAACCGCACAGCAGCATGGTCATGCCCGGCCGGCCCGCCATGCCGGCGAGCAGGCGCGCCACGACGAGACAGACGAAGAGATTGGCCACCAGCTGCGAGCGGAACGTATAGCGGATCGCACTGCCGCCCGGGACCAGCGCCCAGACGGCGCGCCATGGACGAAAGTCGAAATACTCCATCTGCAGCAGCCAGAAAATCAGCACCGCGACGCCGAAGATCAGGAGATAGCGATCGCGCTCGGCCAGCGCGCCGCGCGCCCGCAGCGCGAGCATCGCCACGCCGGCAATGAAGACCGCGAGCACCGCCGGCGTGAAGGCGAGCTCGGCCTCCCACATCGGACGATCGGCACGCCCCGCGATCCCCAGCCATTTCAGGAGCGGGCCCCACACCGCGTTTTCCGGCGTCACATTGGCGAGGTCGCGCCATTCGGCCATGTTGGAGGCCACTTCCGCAAAATCGCGGCTGTGCCCGGCGAGCAGCACCGGAAGGTAGAGAACAAGAAACGGCACGATGCCGATCGCAAAGCCGCCGGCCGCGGCCAGCGCCAGCGGCCGGCGCGATGTCATCGCGTCGCGTGCCAGCGCACGGGTCGCGGCGAGGCCGAAAACCGCCGGGTGCAACACCAACAGGACGATGAGGTAGCAGCCGAAGAACCACGCGGTCTCGAAGCTGGTCAGGAACAGCGCGGCATAGAACAGTCCCGCCGCGGCGCCGAACAGAATGCCCCGGCGCTCGCTGCGCCAGCCCGACAGCACGAGGTCGCACAGGCCGGGCAGCAGCATGGCGCAATAGGCCTGGACATGGATCAGCTTGACGGCGTCGACATTGCCGAAACAGAACAGGAAGGCGCCGATCGCGGCCGTGCCGGCCGGCAGGCCGAAATGACGCGTGGCGAGACGGTGGAAGCCGAAAAAGCCGGCCGCCGCGAGCGCCGCCAAGGCCAGCATATAGGCCGTGAAGCTGTCGGCGCCGATGAGGCGCAATGGCGCCAGGACAAGGCCCAGCAGGAAAAACGCGTCCGTATAGCCCAGCGTGCCGTGCTGCGGATAGAAGAAGACCGGATCGGTCCAATGGGCGGCGCCCGTCAACACGTGGTGCCAATGCTCGACCAGCGCGATCGCGATATAGCCGTCCTCGAGGTCGCCGATGGCGCCGTCGAAGCCGGTGAACAGCCAGCCGCGAAACACCAGCATGAAGCCGGCCGCGAACAGCGCGGGGGCGAGCCAGCGATCGAGGCGATGCGCCGATTTCATCATGGGGTGCGGGCGCTCAAGCAGACCGGCATCACCACCGCGCCCGCAGTCCCGCGTAGGCGGCGAGCGGCGCGCCCGGCACCAGGGTACGCGGGTCTGACAGGTTGAGGCTCGGGATCAGCGCCGGATCGAAGAAGGTGCCGTAGGTGTAGTAACGCTGGTTGAAAGCATTCTGCAGCAGGCCGAACAGCTCGACCCGGGGGCTGACCTGATAGCTGGTGCGCAGATTGACGGTCCAGTAAGCCGGAATTTTCGGGTTCTGGTTGGACGCATCGCCCTGCAGATACTGGCTGCCGACCGCGACCAGGTCGGCGGCGAGCGTCCATTGCGGGTTCGCCGCATATTCGATGCTGCCCTTCAGGCGGTGCAGCGGAACGAGCGGAATGCGATCGCCCGGCGTGACCGCGATCAATCCGTCGATGGCGGCCGGATTGTTCGGCGACGACAGCGTCAAGGCATCGCGAAACGTCGCGTCGACATAGCTGTAGCCGGCGGTGAGAACCCAAGGGCTCGCCCGATAGGAGGCGCTCGCCTCGGCGCCCTGCCGGCGCGTCGTTCCGGCATTCTGGAAGAAACCGCGTCCCGGAATCGGGCTTGCCACGCTGATGATGTCGTCGGCCGTGTCGGTGCGAAACAGGCCGAGCGCGAAGGTGAGGCGCCCGAAGGGCGCGGCCGCCTCGCCGCGAAGGCCTGTCTCGATCGTGCGCGCCACCACCTGCTTCAGGGCGGGATCCGACGTGAGGAAATTGTCGAGCAGGCACGGATGCGCCGGATCGGCGCAGCCGAGCTCGGTCGGCGTGGGCGCGCGGTTGGCCTCCGAGTAGCCCGCATAGGCGACGAGGCTCGGCTGGATCCGATAGGTCGCGCCGATGACCGGGTTGAACCGGCTGAATTGATGCGACCCGTCGAGACCGCCGCCGAGCTGATCGTCGAGCCGGATCTGCGCGACATTGAAGCGCCCGCCCGCGGTGACCGCCAGCGCCGAGGTCACGTCGAAGGTATCGGTCGCATAGATCCCGGTATAGGTCGTGGTGCTGATGAGATCGACCGGCGCAATGCCGGCATCGGGCGACGAGATCGTCACGCCGGTGCCGGTCACGAACAGGTCCGATCCGATCGTGCCGACCTCGCTCGACGCCATGAAGCGGGCGTTGCCGCGGTCGACGCTGCTGCCGACCACCAGGCGATTGCCGTGGCCCATCCACTGGCCGGTGGCGGTCGCCTGCAGGGTGCCGCCGAAGCTTTGTGCCGAGGTCGCGGTGCGGTCGAGCGAGCCCGGCACCGCGCCCGGCGCGAGCGCCGCAATCGGCGCGCCGCCGGACGCGGTGAGCAAGTCGTCGCCGATGCACAGGAAGCCGTTGGCGGGCGCGCAATTGCCGAACTCCGCCGTGTTGCCGTCGACATGGCGTTGGCGAAAATTACGCAGATAAAGGTTGCCTTCGAGCGTCAGGGCGTCGGAGAGCTGCGATTTTCCATTCGCGACCCAGAATGCGAGCTCGTTGCGGGTGGTCTGCGGCGTGGTGAAGACGCTTTGCCAGCGCTGATTGAGGAGCTCGATGGGGGTCGCGGCCGCGGCGCCGAACTCGTTCGCGGCGCCGGTAAAGTTGAGGTGGAATTCGGACGCGTCGGTGCGCGCCCCGATGTCGGCATAGACGCGGCGCAGGCGCGAGGGCGAGTGGTCGCGCCATCCGTCGTCGTCGAGCGCATCGGCCGTGATGTAGCCCGAGACGGCACCTTGCTGGCCGCCGGCCTGCACGGTGCCGGCGCGCCGGCCGAAAAAGCCGCCGCGCAGCTCGGCCTCGGCGCCGTGATAGCCGAAGCCGTTCTTCATCGTGAGCGCGAGCGCGCCGCCGAGCGCGTTGAGGCCGAAGACCGGATTGTTGGAGACGATATTCGCGCGGTCGATCGCCTGCTGAGGGATGAAGTCCCAGTTGACGATATCGCCGAACACCTCGTTGACGCGTACGCCGTTCTGGTAGATCGCGAGCCCCTGCGGCGTGCCGAGCACCGGCGACGCCACGAAGCCGCGGTATTGCAGGTCGGGCTGGAACGGATTGCCGGTGACGTCATTGAGCGTGACGCCCGGAACCCGGAGCAGCAGCGTGTCGGGAAGGCTCCAGGATTTCGTGCCGTCGAAGTCGGGCGCCGACAGGGTCCGCCCATCGCCGGGCGACTTGTCGCGCGCGATGTCGCTGCCCGGCAGCGGCGTCTGGCCGATCACGTCGACCGCCGGCAACGCCGTCTGCGCGCAAACGCGTCCCGTCAGCGACGCCAGCACCGTCGCCGCCGCAACCCAGGAACGCGACCAGGACACCATGAGGCGGAAGCGTGCCAGCAATGCGTCCGGCAGGCAACCTTCGTCCGCGCTCCGCGGCGATGTTGCCATAACCCGAGAGGCATCGCGGTTCCACCCGCCCGTGCGACGCGGGATTTCACCGGGACGGCGCTGCCTCTTCGCGCCGCCGGTAGAAGTGAATCACCTTTTTCGCCGTGTCGAGCGACATCCGCGCGAAGGTCGCGCAGCATTGATCGAGCTCGGAGGTGGAGCTGCCCTTGGTGCCGGCCTGCAGCAGCAGGATCGCCTTGGCGGTTGCCCAGCTGAGGTCGATCGCCTTGGCGAAGACCAGGATCTGCTCGGTCCGCCGGCTGGTGAGCGCACGCTCGACGAGGCCGATAGGCAGGTCGGCCATGATCGCGAGCGCGATCGTGGCCTCGTCGAATTTTCCACCGCGGGCAAAATCGGCCAATTGCGTCTCGTTCAGCTTGCCGGAGCGATCCAGCGCCACGACATGGGATCGCGCGGTCGCGTAGGCGGCCGAGCGCTCGCGCATCTCGGTCTGGATCCGGCTCGACGCCTGGGCGATCGCGTCCCGCACGAGCCGTGCCTTGGCGGGATCGGCGGCCTCGAACTGCTGTCGCACGGCTTGCGAGGCCTGCTCGAACAGCGCGAGCATGTGCTGGCGCGGAACCTCGGGGCGAACCCAGACCGTGAGACCGAGACCGCCATCGCCCTGCGCCCGTTCGACCAGCGTCGCATAGCCGAAATGGGAAAATCGCGCGCCCGAATTCTCGGCCACGCTCACCGCCACCGTGCGGTCGCCGCGCTCGACCAGGAGGTCGGTGACCGGTTCGCCCAGAACCCTGCGGCGCGAGATCGCCAGGAGGTGGCCCTGGCTCTTGGTCCGGGCGCCCTCGATCAATGTCGATTCGTCGAGCCGATCGGAATGCGACAGGACCGGCTCCGCCACCTCGATCGCGTCATCGAGCGCGAGCCCGCGCAGCACGCGGGGCGGCGCGTCGGGAATGGCCGCCATGCGGCGGCCGAAACTCGCGCGCGCGGAGACCTCGAGCTCCGCCAGCAGACGGCTCATCACGTCGTCGAACAGCGAGATCTGCTCGCCCGCGAAGCTGCCCGATCCGGCCACGAAAAGGTCGGTCACCTGCCGCAGAATCTCTGCCCGCCGCCCGATGTCCGATTGGCCGAGCGCGTCATCGAGCTGCGCGATCAGGTTGGTCTGCGCGTTCATGAGCTTGCGCCCCCGTCTTCTTGGACGCCGTGCCGGCGTGTCCCCGGAATGTCCGTGACCGTCCCCCGCCGGCCCGTGATTCCCTGTCTTTATGTGGGAGAGAGCGCAAAATATGGTTAAGCCGCATGGTTAACGGCGGTTAACGCCTGACGCGCCGGCGGGCCGCCGGCCCCCGCACCAGGGCCGGATGCGGCCGAGCCCGCCTCCATCATTGCGGTTCAGCGGCGGCATGGAGCGCCGCCGATGGCGCGCATGAGCGCGTCAGTCCAGCATCCGGTCGACCTCGAAATGCAGCAGATCGCCGAGGTGGCATCTGTGCCCTGCCCCGCTTTGCAGCAGGGTGCGGGCCTCCTCGGGGCTCGTGGCCTCGACGCACCACTCCTCGAGACGGGTGACATGGATGGTGGCGTGGAAAAGTCTCTTTTCGTCCTTTGTTTCGTTCTTGGCGACGCCGGCGCTCATCGAGGGTCCTCCGCGGCCAGGACCCGCTTCCGATCGAACGGTCCTGCTCTCTATTTGTCCCGGCGCATGACCCCCGCCCGGGACGTCCATCGACGCCGCATCCGGCCGGTGCAACATATGGGGCCCTGATGCGCCGCACGGCCCAAATGTAGGAAGTCGCTCCGTTGCGTTTCCGTTCCACCGGGAGGCGCGAATTGTGTCGCACGCGCGGAACGGAGCGACCCGCATGCGGTTGAGTCTGTGATTTTTGCATTGGAGTACCCCATGGCCCCACGTGCGTATTGGAAGGGCTACCAGAAGCTGTCCCTGGTCTCGTGCCCGATCGCCATCTATCCGGCGACGTCGGAGCGCGAGAAGATCCGATTCCACCAGCTCAACAAGAAGACCGGCCACCGGATCAGATACCAGAAGGTGGACGCCGACACCGGGACCGAGGTGCCGGCCGATCAGATCGTCAAGGGCTACGAGGTCGCCAAGGGCGAATATGTCGAGCTCGAGCCTGAGGAGCTCGAGGCGGTCGCGATCGACAGCACCCGCACCATCTCCATCGACAGCTTCGTGCCGAGGGACGAGATCGACGACCTCTATCTCAACAGTCCGTATTACGTGGTCCCGGACGGCGAGATCGGGCAGCAGGCCTTCGCGGTCATACGCGAGGCGATCCGCAACGAAGGCATGGTGGCGCTGGGCAAGGTCGTGTTCACGTCGCGCGAGCACGTGATCCTGCTGGAGCCGCGCGGCAAGGGACTGGTCGGCGTCACGCTGCGCTTCCCCTACGAGGTGCGCAAGGAGGAAGACTATTTCGACGACGTGGACGACGAGAAAGTCCCCAAGGACATGCTCGAGCTCGCCACCCACATCGTGGAGACCAAGAAGTCGCATTTTGCGCCGGAAAAATTCGACGACCGCTACGAGGAAGCGCTCAAGGATCTGCTCGACAAGAAGCAGCACGGAAAGAAGATCGAGCGGCCGACCGAGCGCGCTCCCGCCAAGGTCATCAACCTGATGGATGCATTGCGCCGCAGCGTCGAGACGGGGCGTGCGCCCAAGCGCCAGCGCGCCGCCAAAAAGGCGGGACGCACCGCGCGGCATAAGAAGGCGAGCTAGGCCCTATTTACAAAATTGCCTGGCGCCGGTATCCGCCGATACCCGCAATATGACGCGCGTCGCAGAAGGGGCGGGCGAGCTTGTCGTATCGACAGCCGACGAGGTGCAAACAATATGAAAAAGAGCGCAACCCCCAAGGGCGAATCCCCTTCCCGGCTGATCGATGCGAGGATCAAGGAGCTGGACGACTGGAGGGGCAAGACGCTCTCCCGTGTCCGTGCTCTCATCAAGCAGACTGACCCGGAGGTGGTCGAGGAGTGGAAGTGGCGAGGCGTTCCGGTTTGGTCTCACGATGGGCTGATCTGCACCGGCGAGACCTACAAGAGCGTCGTGAAGCTGACTTTCGCCAAGGGCGCTTCGCTCGAGGACCCTTCAGGACTGTTCAACGCCAGCCTTGACGGCAACGTCAGGCGCGCGATCGATCTTCATGAGGGCGATGAAATCGATGGGGACGCCTTCAAGGCGCTCATCCGCGCCGCCGTAACCCTGAACCGGTCATCGGCCCGATAGTCGCATCCGGGGCCTCGTGAGTTGGCGCCTGTCCTGGCGGGCGCGATGTGCTCCCGCGGCTGCTTCGACTTGGTCGGCGGAACTCCGGCGCGGCACGCCGGTTAACGGCTTGGTGTCGGAGGAAAATCTCATGGCAAAAAAAGCGAAGCGCAAATACAGCCGCGGCGCGGGCAAGGACGTGAAAAGCGAAATGCACCGCTACAAGCGCGGCACGGCGAAAAGCGGTCCGGGCGGAAAGGGCGGCAAGGTGAAAAGCCGCAAGCAGGCGATCGCGATCGGTCTGTCCAAGGCCCGCAAGAAGGGCAAGAAGGTCCCGCGCAAGACCAGGCGCTAGGATCGGCGCCTGTCAGGCTCACGCCGCCGCCGCATGGGTGCCGGGCCGCTCGCGCGGATCGCCCGGCCGCGGCTTTGCACGCATGCCTGCTCAATCTTCCCTGCGCCAATTTGCCAAGAAACAAACGCCGCGTCGCCGGCGTTTGTCTCCGGATGCGTCGGATCGACTGACGTGAAACATGGCGCCTGGCTTGCGGAACAGAGGTTGAGATGGAAAAAATTCGCACCCATTGGGTTGAGATGATGGCAACGTCGGTGACCGCCGTGCTGATTGCTTTCGGCTGCACGGTGCTGGCGGGCATCACCCTCGGCTGACCGTCACGGCGCCGGTCCGCCAGCCATGGCGGCGCCGACGCCGGAACCTCGTCGACCGTGGGCTATTCCGCGATGACGGCGCCGGAGCCGCCGAGCTCGGCCGGAAAGTCCTTCAGCTTGGGCAGGCCGTCGCGCATCGGCAGCACCGTCTCGGCGTAGTTGACGTGGACGCCGGGCGCGAAGCGCAGCGTCGGAATCGTCGCCGCGAAGACATCGACCAGGCCGATCGGCGGATGGTTGTTCGTCAAATGCCCGCCGCACTTTACGCAATAGCGGCGCTGGCTGAGCGCGGTCTTCTGGAAGCTGGCGACATGCTCCGCCCCCTTGGTGATCCGCACCGCCTCGGGCTTCCACAGCGAGAAGGCGTTCACCGGCCCGCCGGACCAGGAACGGCAGGACCGGCAGTGACAGTAGCCCATCGCCTCCGGGGTGCCGGTGACCTCGACCTCGATCGCGCCGCAGAAGCAGCTTCCAATATGAGTCATGACTCGCCTTCTGATTTGTTCGTGTAAAAAACTGCGGCACCGGCC
This sequence comes from Xanthobacteraceae bacterium, assembly GCA_036270895.1. GTDB lineage: Bacteria > Pseudomonadota > Alphaproteobacteria > Rhizobiales > Xanthobacteraceae > JAVDCA01. Next base: position 12,854 of record DATBBS010000062.1, on the reverse strand, counting down.
GAGCGCCGGTGCCGCCGTCGACGTGCAACGATTCGATCAGGCGGACTTGCGCCAGGGCACGATCATCGACACGCGCTTCTTGTAGCGTCGGTAGTCGTCGCCGAAGAGATCGGTCAGGTCGCGCTCTTCCAGGAGGATGCCGACGAAGATGTAGGCCGTGGTGACCGCCGCGAACAGCAGGTGGCCGACCGACATGGTGGGCGCCGCCCAGAACGCGATGATGAAGCCGAGATAGAGCGGGTGGCGCACGAACTTGTAATAGAGCGGCGTGCGGAACCGCGGCGCCGACATCGTCCGGCCGGCAAGATCGTTGACGACCTGATGCACGCCGAACAGCTCGAAATGGTTGATCAGGAAGGTGCTGGTGAACACGATCACCCAGCCAAACAGTGACACCGCGGTCAACGCCGTCGCGATCTGCGGATCGTCGATCTGCCAGACCACCGCCGGCATCGGACGCCATTGCCAGAACAGCAGGATGAGTGCGAGGTTCGCCAGCAGCACATAGGTGCTGCGTTCGATCGCCTTGGGCACGAATTGCGTCCACCATTGCTTGAACGGCTTGCGCGCCATCACGCTGTGCTGGAGCGCGAAGATGGTCATCAGGACGAGGTTGACGATGAGCGCCTCGGCCAGCGGACCGGCCGTTCCGGTCTCGAGGGTCTTCGGCACCACGATGTTCGACACGAAGCCGATGGCATACAGGATGGTGCCGAGGAACATGACATAGGCGAACACCCCATAGAGAAACGCGATGGACCGGGCGAACAGCCCGGCGCGCCGCTCGCGCAGGTCCTGGTCGATCATGTCGGTCTGGCTCATGGTACTCTCCGGTCCGTTGCGATCGCGTCGGGCGCGATCCAGGCTGTGCGCAGGATGCCGGCAACGTGAGCGAATGACTTTGTGCGCCGCTTGATTTGTGCTTGAGACGGGCTTGAATATTCATTGAGAATGGCGGCGGTGCCGCGGGGCGGTAACGTGCAGTTTCTCTTTGACAATCATAGGCTTGATACCGATCGGCGGGAGCTGCGCCGGGGGGTCGAGCCGGTGGCGGTCGAGCCGCAGGTATTCGACCTGCTGGTTTACCTGGTGGAGAACCGCGACCGCGTGGTGAGCAAGGACGATCTCATCGCCTCGGTCTGGGGCGGCCGGATCGTGTCGGACTCCACCCTGACCAGCCGCATCAACGCCGCCCGAAAGGCCCTCGGCGACAGCGGCGAGGACCAGAAGCTGATCCGCACCATCGCCCGCAAGGGCCTGCGTTTCGTCGGCGACGTGCGGATGCAGCCGAACGGCGCCGACCCTCCGCTGGCGGCCGATCCGCGACCGGACGACGTCGAGCTGCGCCCGGCCCTGCCGCCTCCGGACCGGCCCGCGATCGCCGTGCTTCCCTTCGTCAACATGAGCGGCGATCCGGAACAGGAATATTTTTCCGACGGCATCAGCGAGGACATCGTCACGGCGCTGTCCAAGCTGCGCTGGTTCTTCGTGATCGCGCGCAATTCCTCTTTCACCTACAAGGGCAAGGCCGTCCATATGAAGCAGGTCGCCGAGGAGCTCGGCGTGGGCTATGTGGTGGAGGGCAGCGTGCGCAAGGGCGGCGAGCGCGTGCGCATCACCGTGCAGCTCAACGACGTCGCCACCGGCAGCCACCTCTGGGCCGAGCGCTACGACCGCGACATCGCCGACGTCTTCGCGGTCCAGGATGAGATCACCGAGGCCATCGTCGCCGCCATCGAGCCGCAGCTCTACGCGGCGGAGAATTTCCGCGCCAAGCGCAAGCCGCCGGACAGCATGGATGCCTGGGATCTGGTCATGCGGGCGCTGTCGCACTACTGGCGGGTGACCCGCCAGGACAACCTGGTGGCGCAGGCACTGCTCGAAAAAGCGATCGCGATCGATCCGAATTACGGCCAGGCGCTCGGCGTTCTCGCCGCCAGCCACACCTTCATGGGCCATATGGGTTGGGCCGACATGACGGCGGCGGCGCCGGTCGCCGAGCGCGCCGCGTTGTCGGCGATCCTGGCCGACAGCGAGGACCCCTGGGCGCACCACGCCCTGGCCAGCGTCTACCTGCACACCCGGCGCTTCGATGACTCGCTGGCCGAATTCGAGCTGGCGCTGCGGCTCAATCCGAACTTCTCGCTCGCCCAGGGTTATTACGGCCTGGCGCTGTCCTATTGCGGGCGCTGGGAGGAAGCCGACCTGGCGGCGCGGCGCGCGCTGCGGCTGAGCCCGCGCGATCCCTTCTCGGCGATCTATTGCGGCATCGCGGCCTATGCGCAGTTCGTCGGGCGCAACTACGACGAGGCGATGCGGCTTGCGCGCGAGGGCATCCGGCAGCGCGGCGATTTCGTCGGCGCCCACCGCGTGTTCACCGCCGCCGCCGCCATGGCGGGACAGGCCGAGGTCGCGGCGGCGGCGCTCGGCGAGCTGCGCCGCGCGCAGCCCAATGTGTCGCTCGGCTGGATCGCCGACCAGATGCCGATCCAGCGCGATGCCGACCGCGAGCACTATCTGGAAGGCTTCCGCCGCGCGGGGCTGCGCTAGACCTTCGCCGCAGCCTGCGGCCGCCGGGCGTTACCTCCCGCCCTCACCCTGCCTGCAGCAATCTTGACAGCGCTTCGGGCCGGGCTCACGCTCCCGGTCAGGTGGCATGTCAAGCCACTGCCCACCACCAAGATCGGGGGAGGAACGCACATGATCGCTATCCGAATGGTTTCGGCGATCGCGGGCGCGCTCGCGCTCGCCGCCACCGCGTCGGCCCAGGAGGTGCAGCAAAGCCCCACCTCGGCAGCCAAACCCACCGTCACGCCCAGCAACGTGACGCAGGACATGCTCGATCGTGCCGCCAACGATCGCAACAATTTCCTCCACACCAACGGCGATTACACCCAGAAGCGCTTCTCTCCCAATACGCAGATCACGCCCGGCAACGTCGGCAAGCTGCGCCCGGCCTGGATTTTCCAGACCGAGGTGAGGGAATCGATGGAGACCTCGCCGATCATCGTGAACGGCGTCATGTATGTCACCACGTCCTTCAGCCATGTCTATGCGCTCAATGCGCAGACCGGCGAGGAGCTGTGGCACTACAAGCATGCGCTCGGTCCGATCACGACCTATTGCTGCGGGCCGAACAACCGCGGCGTCGCGGTGCTCGACGACAAGGTCTATCTCGCGACCCTCGACGCCAAACTGGTGGCGCTCGACGCCAAGACCGGCAAGAAGGTCTGGCAGTCGGATATCGGCGACCCCGAGCTCGGTTACAGCGAGACGATGGCGCCCACCGCCGTGAAGGGCAAAATCCTGATCGGCACCAACGGCGGCGAGTATGGCATCCGCGGCTTCGTGAAGGCCTACGACGCCAAGGACGGCAAGCTGTTGTGGACCTTCTATACCATCCCGGAGAATTCGGTCGGCGTATGGGCGCCGAAGGACGCGACCGGCCGCGACATGCATCGCAACATCCAGGCCGAGAAGGATCAGCTGGCCAAGACCGGCGATCCCTACAAGACGCTCGGCGGCGGCGTGTGGCAGAATCCCGCGGTCGACCTCGCCACCAACCGCATCTATTTCGTCGTCGGCAATCCCTCGCCCGATCTCGACGGCTCGCTGCGCCCCGGCGACAACCTCTACACCAACTCGCTGGTGTCGCTCGACCTCGACAGCGGCAAATACGTCTGCCACTTCCAGTATATCGCCCACGACGTATGGGATCTCGACGCGGTCAGCCCGCCGATCCTGGTCGACGTGCGCGACAAGGGCGGCAAGGTCATCCCCGGCGTCATCCATGGCGGCAAGACCGGACATGTCTATGTCCACGACCGCAAGGACTGCAGCCTGATCCGCTTCTCCGACGCGATGGTGCCGCAGGAGAACATGTGGGTGCTGCCGACGGCGGAAGGCGCCCGCATGCTTCCCGGCGCCAACGGCGGCGTCGAGTGGTCGCCGATGACGGTCAATCCGCAGCTCGGGCTGACCTACGCGATCAACCTGCACCAGCCCATGACCTACCAGGTGCAGAGCTCGCCCTATCCGGGCGGCAAGCTCTGGCTCGGCGGCGCCTTCAAGGCGATCCCGGGCGAGGAGCAATGGGGCAATATCAGCGCGGTCGACTACAACACCGGCAAGATCAAGTGGCAGGTGAAGACGCCGCAGCCGATGATCGGCGGCATCCTGGCGACCGCCAGCGGCCTCGTGTTCGCCGGCGAGGGCAACGGACGCTTCCGTGCCTATGACGCCAAGGACGGCAAGATCCTGTGGACCTTCAATGCCGGGGCCGGTGTCAACGCGCCGCCCTCCTCCTACATGGTCGGCGGCAAGCAGTATGTGGTGGTCGGCGCCGGCGGCAACGTCCAGATCGACTTCAAGCGGGGCAATTCGATCATCGCCTTCACGGTGGACTAGCGGGCCTGCGGGAAAACAGGGCCACGTTTCCGTCCCGAAGGCCTCGACGGGACCAATCGGAGCGCCGGTTGGTCCCGATTGGGAAAGCACTGTGATGTCACACGTCCGTATCCGGCCGGCAGCATGGGGGGCGGCCATGCTCGCCCTCCTCGGCGCGACGCCGGCGCCCGTATCGGCCCAGACCATCGACGAGAAGGCGCAAGCCTGCGCCGGATGCCATGGCGAGAACGGCGTCCCGCTGCAGAAGGCCATGCCGGTCATCTGGGGGCAGCAGCAGGGCTATCTCTATCTGCAGCTGCGCGACTTCAAGAGCGGGGCGCGCAAGAACGACATCATGGGCTCGATCGCCCAGACGCTCGAGCGCGACGACATGATGGCGCTGGCGGCCTATTTCTCGCAGAAGACCTGGCCCAATCTGCAGCAGCCGCGCGCGCCGTCCGACATCGGGGCGCACGCCTTGCAGGCCATGAACGCGGTCGTGTGCAGCTCATGTCATCAGAGCCAATATCAGGGCGACGGCACCCAGCCGCGGCTCGCCGGCCAGGAGAAGGATTATCTCCAGCAGTCGATGCTGGATTTCCGCAACCGCAGCCGCGCCAACAATCCCGGCATGTCGGACCTGATGCTCTCGATCTCCGAAGACGACATCGCGGCCTGCGCGGCCTATTTGGCCGGGCTCTGACTCACCTCGCCGATAGCAATTCGCGCAGGCCGGTATTCGTCGCGAGATCGAGCGCGCGCTTCCCGGTCTTGTCCCGCAGCGTGCGGTCCGCGCCGCGCGCCAGCAGCGCTTCGACGAGGGTCGCATGGCCCTGCTCGGCCGCGATCATCAGTGCGGTGCGGCCGCGGTTGTCGGCGGCGTCGATCGGCGCCCCGGCGTCGATGAGCAGCGCGATGACGTCGAGGGCGTCGCGCTCGCCGAAACCGTCCTCGTAGCCCGCGGCCCACATCAAGGCGGTCAGATCATTGCCATAGGGGCGCCGCGCATCGACGCCGGCGGCGAGCAGCCGGCGCACCACCGCGGTGAAGCCGCGCGCGGCCGCGTAGACGATCGGGGCCTTGCCGGTCGCGTCGGTCGCATCGAGTTTGGCGCCGTGGGCGATGAGCTCGGCGACGGCGCCGTCGTTGCCGCGATACGCCGCCGCGGCCAGCGGGGTGACGTCGGACCGGCCGGGCAGATTGGGATCCGCGCCCTTGGCCAACAGCAGCGCGACGACCGGCTGCTGGCCGTTTTCGGCCGCCGCGAACAGCGCGGTCGAGCCCACGAGATTGCGGGCATCGACCGCCGCCCCCTGCGCGAGGAAGAACTCAACCACGGCGGTGTGGCCGGCCCGCGCCGCTTGCGCCAGCGGCATGGCGCCGAGGCGGTCCCGCGCCGCCAGCGATGCGCCCGCCGCGATCAGCCGGCGCGCGACCGGGAGGCAGCCCGCTGCGGCGGCGCGAAAGAGGCCGGCATTCAATTCAAGCGCGCCGGTGTCGGACGCGAGCGGATCAAAGCGGCGGACAAGCTCGCGGCAGGCCGGAGACGGAACGGAGCGCTCCTGCGCGAACGCCGGCGAGACCGCCAGCAAGCCGGCGACCACGACCAAGCCCGCTCCGGTTCGATCGACACGCATGGGAATCCGCTGGGAAGCGTCAGGCCATGTTTTCATGGGACGGGGCCGGCTGTCCAGCGATCGCGCCGATGCCTCGCCCGGCGCCAGGATCGCAATACGGCAGCGCCTTCGCGATCTTCGCCTTATTGATTTGGCCGGATGCGGAATTCGACGGGAGGTGTCAGATAATCTGATCGTCGGGCACCGCCCCTACCGGCCGGGCCGGATTACCCATGACGATCATGCGGTCCGGCACGTCCTGAGTGACGACCGAACCCGCTCCCACCATGGAATTCTCACCGACCGTGATCCCCGGCAACAACACGCTGCCACCCCCGATCCGGGCGGCGCGAAGGATCCGTGGAGCTTCGCGCTGGAATTCCAAGGATGTCCGGCGGTAGCACATTCTCTTGTCATTCAGCGTCACCACCCGAGGGCCGCAGAAAACTTCGTCTTCGATGATGACGCCGCGCGTGAGATAGCAGCCGCTCTGCAACGAGACGAGGTCGCCGATGCGGACATCTCCCTCGATGTCCACGTAGGAGCCGATGCTGCATCCCGCGCCGATGATCACGCGGTCGCGAATGAAAACAAAATTTCCGATTCTCGTTCCCGAGCCGATCTCGGCATCGTTTGCGACCAGAGAGCTGTGTCCGTATGTCGGCGCCGATTTCATGTCTGGCAAGCGGATCATGCCTCCCGATGGTGTGCAGAGTCGGCTTCGGCAACGCTGACGCCGCGCGACCCGCGCGGCGGAGAATTCAAGCCTGATCGGAAACAGACATCACCAGACTCCATTCAGCGCAACAGCGCCGCGAGCAATCGGCGCCTGAATCGGTGAAGCGGCTCCCGCAACCGGACTGGCAGCACGCGCCGCCACAGGCCGCGAAGCATGTCTTCCAGGCGGAGGCTCAGGCTGCGGGGAACCGACGCCAAGATGTCGACTTTACCGGCAAGCATGTCGACCTTCTCGGCAAGGATATCTACCTTCCCCGCAAGGGTATCTGCCTTCTCGGCAAGCGTATCGACCCGCCGAGCGAGCGTGGTGACGTTGTTCTTTATCGCATTCGCCGGAGAGCTCAGCGGCGGGTCGGCCATCTGCTCGGCCAATCGACGCCAGGGAGCGCGCTGATCCAAGTGCGGGACCCAGTCCGCGATGAAAGCCCCGACGGCGGCCGCATCGGCCGCCACGTCGTCCCGCGGCGCCGCCGCCAGCATCTCCGAGTATATTGTCTCCAGCCGGTCGATCGCCGTTTCCAGGGCGCGACGCTCTTGCACCAGGATCGATGCAGCCGTCGCTTCCTCCGGCGACCAGGCCGCAATCGCCGCGCTCACATGCGCGATATCGCACGGATGCGACAGGACTGCGGCTCCGAGGTTGTATGCCAGCCAGGCTTCCGCATTCGAGCGTGTCAGGAAGCCGGCGCAGCCCCGCGCATCGCAAACCACGACCCCCGCTCCCGCCGCGGACGCTTCCAGCGCGGTCCGCGCCGTGGCGAACACGATGTCGGCTTGCACGAACAGTTCTTCGGGCCGCTCGATCATGCGGTCCGGTCCGAAGCCATAGGCCGCGAACTCGATACCCGCGCCCGCACAAGCGGCGCGCAGCGCGTCGAGGTGAAGGCTGTGCTTCGTGACGGCCACCGCCCGCTTGGGGCGTTCCGGCAGCCGGGCACGCGCTGGAATCCGGGACAGGTCGACCGCATTGGGCAGAAGCTGGACCGAGACCGGGTCGGCCCCCTCGTCGACCAGGCGCGCGCGACATCTCTCGTCGACCGCAAAGAGGTGGTGGATCCGCGGATGATTGGGCAGCGCATCGAAGGCCGAGGTCGCATCGTGGCAGACGAACAGCGCCGGCACGCCGGGGTGGGCGGCCAGGGCCGCCATCGCCGGCCCCGTATGGTGGGCGTGAATAATGTCCGGCCGGATCCGCAGCCCATCGGGCTTGTCGCTGATCAAGTGGCCGCGGGCGCGCATCGCCTCGGCGAGCGGCCCAAGGAGCGGCGCGAACAGGATGGGCCTGTGCCCTCGTCGCCGCAAGCCGTCCGCGAGCTGCTCGACGACGACCTCGGTACCGGACCGGTAGCAAAGACCGATATTCGTGATGAGAACCGTCTTGGACACCCAGACCCTCTCATGGCTGTCGCCAAGCCGCGGGATCAATCCCGCCATTGTGGCACATGGGGACCCCGGCCTTCCCCGCCATGATTGTTCCCCGGCTGCGACATATTCGGCCGGATGGAACATGCGAGGTGACGAGCAAATCCGCCCTTCATTCGAATTTTCCCGACGCCCCATGCGCCGCCGCCCTGATGAAATCATCCCCGCAAAGCCTTAGGCTGGCGGAGCCGGAAACCGCGGGAACCTCAACATCATGGCCGAGCCGAAACCATCGATTATCGACACGCGACGCGTCCAGATGTTTCCGATCCTGGCGGACGCGGAGATTGCGCGTGTACGCCGGTTCGGCGAGACACGCTCTTTTGCGGCGGGCGACGCGCTCGCCAAGGTCGGCGAGGTCGGCCACGGCCTGACCATCATCCTGGCGGGCGAGGTCGACGTCACCCAGCATGACGGGTCCGCCCATCACAATCTGATCGTCACGCACGAGGCCGGCGGCTTCATGGGCGAGCTGGCGCAGCTGGCGGGCCGGCCGGCGCTGGTGGACGCCCACGCGCGCGGCCCGGTGGAGACCCTGATCATTCCGCCCGACCGGCTGCGCGCCCTGCTGATCGCGGAGGCCGAGCTCGGCGAGCGGATCATGCGCGCCCTGATCCTGCGGCGGGTCGGCCTGCTCGAGACCGGCGCCGGCGGGCCGGTGATCGTCGGCCGCCCGGGGAATGGCGACGTGCTGCGGCTCGAAGGATTTCTGCGCCGCAACGGCCATCCGCGCCAGCGGCTCGATCCCGACACCGACCCGGAGGCGAAGGCGCTGATCGAGCGCTTCCATGTCGGGGCCGAGGAACTGCCGATCGTGCTGTGCCCGGGCGGGCAGCTCTTGCGCAACCCGAGCGAGGTCGAGCTCGCGCGCTGCATCGGGCTGGTGGGCCGGATCGATCCGGACCACCTCTATGACGTCGCGGTCGTGGGGGCCGGACCGGCCGGCCTCGCCACCGCGGTCTATGCGGCGTCGGAAGGGCTCTCGGTGCTCGTGCTCGACTGCCGCGCCTTCGGCGGCCAGGCCGGCGCCTCCGCCCGCATCGAGAATTATCTCGGCTTCCCGACCGGCATCACCGGCATAGCGTTGATGGCGCGCGCCTATAACCAGGCGCAGAAATTCGGGGCCGAGATGGCGGTCCCGGCCGAGGTGACCGGCCTTGTGGCGCAGGCCCAGGCGGATGGCGGGCGGTTTACTCTGCAGCTGTCGAGGGACGAGCAGGTCGGTGCGCGCGCGGTGGTCATCGCGAGCGGAGCGCGCTATCGGCGGCTCGACGTCGCCAACCTGGAGGCCTTCGAGGCCGCGAGCGTGCATTACTGGGCCTCGCCCCTGGAAGCGCAGTTGTGCGCCGCCCAGGAGGTGGCGCTGGTGGGCGCGGGCAATTCGGCCGGCCAGGCGGCGGTCTATCTGGCGAGCCAGGCCGCCAAGGTGTGGATGCTGGTGCGCGGACGCGATCTCGCGGCCAGCATGTCGCGCTACCTCGTCGACCGCATCGCGAGCCTGCCCAATGTCGAGGTGGTCACGCAGGCGCAGGTCACCGCGCTCGAAGGCCACAACGGCATGCTGGAAGCGATCCACTGGCGCCTGGGCAAATCGGGCGAGGACGTGCGCCACCCGATCCGGCACCTTTTCCTGTTCATCGGCGCGGAGCCGAATACGGACTGGCTGTCAGGCTCGGGCGTTGCGCTGGACCCCAAGCGGTTCGTGACCACCGGCGCGGGCGGGGTGCCGCTGGAGACCAACCGGCGCGGGGTCTACGCGATCGGCGACGTCCGGTCGGGCTCGGTCAAGCGGGTGGCGGCGGCGGTCGGCGAAGGCGCCCAGGTGGTGGCGACGCTGCATGCTTTTTTGGCCGGCCTCGACCCAAAACCGGCCATCATTGGGAATCAATAGGAGACCGATGCCACGCGGAGGCATACATTAAGGTGCGCAAGGGACGGCCGACCCCCGCGGGCAACACCGGCCGCGCGACCCACGAGCCGCAAACCGCATCGGGAGCGAGCAATGACCAAGGTTACCTACGAGATTGTCGAGCATGACGGCGGCTGGGCCTACCGGGTCGACGGGGTCTATTCCGAGACTTTCCCGACCCATGACCGCGCCCGCAAGGCGGCCGAGCGCGCCATGAAGGAACAGAGCGTTCCGGGAGACACGACCGGCATCTCCTATGAAGACAAGGATGGTCGTTGGCACGAGGAGATCTCCGCCGGCAATGACCGGCCCGAGACCGACATCAAAGGCTGACCACAAGGTTGCGCCGCGAGGGTCATGTGTCCGTCCGTTGCAGCCACCTGAAAACCATTCGCACCGTGAAGCCGAGCGCGCGCGGCTGCGAGGAATGTCTCAAGATCGGGTCGCCCTGGCTTCATTTGCGCCTGTGCCGGACCTGCGGGCATGTCGGCTGCTGCGACGACTCGCCGAACCGCCACGCCACCAAGCATTTCCACGCCACCACGCACCCGATCATCGAAGGCTACGATCCGCCCGAAGGCTGGGGCTGGTGCTATGTCGACGAGGTGATGTTCGACCTCTCCGACCGCGCCACGCCGCAGGACGGCCCGATCCCACGCTTTTATTGACGGAGCGCGTGGCCGGCGTCACGCCGCCTCATCGGCGGCGAGCACCTGCCGGATGCCGGCGCGCACCGCATCGCGCTCGGCGTCGCTCAGGCCGGCGAGCGAATGCGCCTCATAGGCGATGCGGGCCGGGCGCTCGAACACGATCAGGCGCCCGCCCAGGCGCAGCGCCTCCTCGATCGAATGGGTGATGAAGACCCCGGTCGCGCCGGTCTCGCGCAACAGCTCGCGGAACTCGTCGCGCAGCGCGTTGCCGGTGTGCTCGTCGAGCGCGCTGAACGGCTCGTCGCACAGCAGAATGTCCGGCCTGCCCGCGAAGGCGCGCGCGATCGAGACGCGCTGGCGCATGCCGCCCGAGAGCGCGTGGGGAAAATCCTGCTCATGCGTGCTCAGGCCGAGCCGCCCGAGCCATGCCGCCGCGATCGCGAGGCGCTCGTCGCGCGCGACCTTGTTGAGCTCGAGCCCGAGCGCGACATTCTCGATCGCGCTTCGCCACGGCATCAGCCGGTCGTTCTGAAACACGATGCCGACCTTGCCGCGGAACCAGTCGAACTCGACGAAAGGGTCGTGCCCGTCGACCAGCACGCGGCCTTCCGACGGGCGCAGCAGGCCGGCGATCAGGTTGAAGGTCGTCGACTTGCCGCAGCCGGTCTTGCCGAGGATCGCCACCAATTCGCCGCGCGCGATCGAGAAGCTCAGGTCGCGCACCGCCTCGAACGGCGCGCCGTCCGGCCGTGTGAACGACTTGCTGACGCGGTCGAAGACGATCGCGGGGTCTTCGTTCACAGCGTGCGCTCCGCCGCCGCCCGGTAGCGCAGGGCGCGGCCCTCGACCGCGCTGATGACGCCCTGCACGGCGAGCACGAACACCACCAGCACGATGGTCCAGGCGATCGCGCCCGCCATGTCGAAGACCTGCTGCTGCTGCAGCAACTGATAGCCGACGCCGCCGGTCGCGCCCACGAGCTCCGCCACCACGACCACGCGCGACGCGTTGCCGAGATTGACCTTCCAGGCGGTAAAAATTCCCGGCAGCACGGTCGGCCAGATCAGGGTGCGGAAAAGATCGTAGCGCGACGGCCGGAAGGCGAGCGTCATCTCGAACAGGTCCTTGGACATCGAGCGGTAGGAGTCGAGCAGCTGGAACGCGAAGGCGGGCAGCGTGGTCATCACCATGATGAAGAAGATGCGGAACTCGGTGCCGCGAAACCAGATGATCGAGATCACCACCCAGGACAGCGCCGGGATGCCCTGGTTGAAGTTGAGCAGCGGATAGCAATAGCGCTCGATGCGCTCGGACCGCGCCATGACGATCGCGAGCAGGCTGCCGAACACGAAGGCGCCCGCGAGCCCGGCAAGGATGCGCGCGCCCGTGGCGACCGCGTTGTAGGCGCTCTGCCAGGAGGAGAATATCTCGACGAAGCGCGTCGCGATCTGCGGCACCGAGGGAAACAGAAAATCCGGCATGAACAGCGACACGATCTGCCACACGACCGCGAGGCCGACCAGCGCATAGATGCCTTCGGGCTTGAGCTCTTGGCCGAACAGCCGCAAGCCGCGATCCGCCGTGATTGCCGTCATGTTTCGAGTGCTCCGCCCGATATGCGCCGCAAGATAGCAGCGTAGCCCGCATGAAGCGAAGCGCAATGCGGGACAGGCCGAGCCACGACTCCGGCGCACCGATCCCCGGATTTCGCTTCGCTCCATCCGGGCTACGGGCTATCTTGCCGAACGTACTTCATGCTCTTCCGTCCTGTTCAAGCGGAGGATTCGTTGCATCCTTTGAAATTCATCGCCGCACTCATCGGCGCGATGCTTGTGCTGGCCTTGCCGGCCCGCGCCGAGGACTGGCCGGCCAAGCCAGTGCGCATCGTGGTGGCATTCGGGGCGGGCGGCAGTGCCGACATTTTGGGGCGCCTGCTGGCGGCCGAGCTGTCGAGCGCGTTCAAACAGCAGTTCTATGTGGAGAACCGGCCAGGCAACAGCGGCAGCATCGGATCCACCATGGTGGCGCGCGCCGAGCCCGACGGCTACACCCTCTTGGTCGGCGGCTCCGGGCCGCATATCACCGGGCCGGTGATCAATCCCAATATCGGCTACGACCCGGTGCGCGACTTCA
>DATBBS010000061.1:0-2364 GCA_036270895.1 Xanthobacteraceae bacterium | reverse complement strand
GGCCGCGTGCGCGGGCCGGAGCGCGGCGGCGTGCTCGTCAAGGCGCCGAAGCCCGCCCAGGACCGCCGCTTCGATCTTCCCGCCATCGGCCCGAAGACGATCGAGGGCGTCGCGCGCGCCGGCCTTGCCGGCCTCGCGGTGGTGGCGGGAGAAACGGTCATCGCCGAGCCCGACCGCGTCGCGCGGCTCGCCGATGAGCTGGGCGTATTCGTGGTCGGCGTGCCGGCGCGCGAGACCGGCCCATGATCGAGGACGCGCGGCGGCGCGAGGCCGCGCCCCTGAAAGTCTTCGTCGTCGCGGGCGAGGAGTCCGGCGACCGCCTCGGCGGCGCGCTGGTGCAGGCGCTGCGGCGGCACGCCGGCCGCCCGCTCGAGCTCCAAGGTATCGGCGGGCACGCGATGGCGGCGGCGGGGGTCGCGAGCCTGTTTCCCATCGAGCATCTGGCGATCGTCGGCTTCTCGGCGATTCCGCGGCGGCTGCCGACGATCCTTCGGTCCATCCGGGCCGCCGCCGACCAGGTCGTGGCGGCGCGGCCGGACGTGCTGGTGATCATCGACAGCCCCGATTTCACCCATCGGGTGGCGCGCCGGGTGCGGGCGGCGGCGCCCGATATTGCGATCGTCGATTACGTGTCGCCCTCGGTCTGGGCCTGGCGCCCGGGCCGGGCGCGCGCCATGCGGGCCTATGTGGACCACGTGCTGGCATTGCTTCCCTTCGAGCCCGCCGCCCATAAACGCCTTGGCGGCCCGCCTTGCAGCTATGTGGGCCATCCCTTGTCGGAGCAGGTCGCGGACCTGCGCCCCGACGCCGCGGAGGCGCGGCGGCGCGATGCCGATCCGCCCGTCGTGCTGCTGCTGCCGGGCAGCCGCTCCGGCGAGGTCGCGCGCCATCTTGCGGTCTTCGGTGCGGCCGTGGCGCGCCTGGCTGATCGCCTTGGTCCCCTTGAGCTGGTGCTGCCGACCGTTCCCCATCTCGTCGACCGGGTGCGTGCCGGGACCGCGACCTGGGCGGCGCCGCCCCGCATCGTGGTCGAGCAGGCGGACAAATGGGCGGCCTTCCGGGTGGCCCGTGCGGCGCTCGCGGCCTCCGGGACGGTGACGCTCGAGCTGGCGGTCGCCGGCGTCCCGACCGTGGTCGCCTACAGGGTGTCGCTGCTCACCGAGTTCATCTATCGGGCGGCCGTGCGGGTGCCGACGATCGTGCTGGCCAACCTGGTCCTCGGCGAGAATGTCATGCCGGAGATCATCCAGCGCCAGGCGACGCCGGAGCGGCTCGCCGCCGCGCTGGGGCGTCTCGTCGCCGACACCCCGGAGCGGCGCGCGCAGCTTGCCGCCTTTGCGCGGCTCGACGCCGTGATGGCGATCGGATCGGCGCGGCCGAGCGATGCGGCCGCCGAGATCGTGCTGGACGTGGCGAGGCGAGGGCGGGGTTAGGGCATGAGGTGGTGAAACGGATCTCGACCTGTCCACATCGTCATGGCCGGGCTCGTCCCGGCCATCCACGTCTATGATCTGGCTGATGCATCCAAGGAGTGGATGCCCGCGACAAGCGCGGGCATGACGGCGCGTGGTTCGGCGATCACTTCCGCCGCGAGATCGGGTTGTAGTCCCGCCGGGTCGCCCCGGTATAGAGCTGGCGCGGGCGGCCGATCTTCTGGCTCGGATCCTCGATCATCTCCTTCCATTGCGCGATCCAGCCGACCGTGCGGGCGACCGCGAACAGCACCGTGAACATCGTGGTCGGGAAGCCCATCGCCTTGAGGGTGATGCCGGAATAGAAGTCGATGTTGGGGTAGAGCTTCTTCTCGATGAAATAGTCATCAAGCAGCGCGATGCGCTCGAGCTCGAGCGCGACGTCGAGCAGCGGATCGTCCTTGATGCCGAGCTCGTTCAACACCTCGTGGCAGGTCTTCTGCATGATCTTGGCGCGCGGATCGTAGTTCTTGTAGACCCGGTGGCCGAAGCCCATCAGGCGGAAGGAGTCGTTCTTGTCCTTCGAGCGCTTGATGAATTCCGGGATGCGGTCGACCGTGCCGATCTCCGACAGCATCTTGAGCGCCGCCTCGTTGGCGCCGCCATGCGCCGGCCCCCACAGGCAGGCGCAGCCGGCCGCGATGCAGGCGAAGGGGTTGGCGCCCGAGGAGCCGGCGAGCCGCACCGTCGAGGTCGAGGCGTTCTGCTCGTGGTCGGCATGCAGCACGAAGATGCGGTCCATGGCGCGCGCCAGGACCGGATTGGGCTTGTACTCCTCGCACGGCACCGCGAAGCACATGC
Source organism: Xanthobacteraceae bacterium (assembly GCA_036270895.1). Lineage (GTDB taxonomy): Bacteria > Pseudomonadota > Alphaproteobacteria > Rhizobiales > Xanthobacteraceae > JAVDCA01. The sequence goes on along the minus strand of DATBBS010000061.1, from coordinate 91 downwards.
GCAGGAAGTTGGTGGCGTAGTCGAGGTCGTTCTTCGGATACACGAAGGGCTGGCCGATCGAATATTTGTAGGCCATCGCGGCGAGCGTCGG
>DATBBS010000060.1:0-8699 GCA_036270895.1 Xanthobacteraceae bacterium | reverse complement strand
GGGGTCGCGGAGACATGTCGATGGCGGAAGAGACTCACCGGTCGCGGCTCGGTCGCGGCCTTGCGGCGCTGATCGGCGACGCGGGCGCCGAGCCCGCGGTCGAGCGCGGCGGCCGCGCCCAGCGGCGGGTGCCGATCGCGTTCCTCAAACCGAACCCGCGCAATCCGCGCCGCATGTTTTCCGAGACCGAGCTCGACGAGCTCGCCACCTCGATCCGCGAACGCGGCATCATCCAGCCGATCGTCGTGCGCACCGCGCGGGGATCGGCCGACTCCTTCGAGATCATCGCGGGCGAGCGGCGCTGGCGCGCGGCGCAACGCGCCGGCCTGCACGACGTGCCGATCATCGTGCACGAGGCGAGCGACAGCGAGTCGCTCGAGCTCGCCATCATCGAGAATGTGCAGCGCGCCGATCTCAACCCGCTCGAGGAGGCGATGGGCTATCAGGCGCTCGCCGACCAATACAGATACAGCCAGGACGAGATCGCCAAGACGGTCGGCAAGAGCCGCAGCCATGTCGCCAACACGCTGCGCCTGTTGAAGCTGCCGGCCTCGATCAAGCAGTATATCGACGCCGGCAAGCTCACCGCCGGACACGCGCGCGCTCTCATCGGAATGCCGGAAGCCAAGGCCGAGGCGATGGCGCGCGACATCGTCGAGCGCGGCCTCAATGTGCGCGACGTCGAGAGCCTGTCGCAGCAGCACGGTTCCGGCGCAGCCGCCAAGAAGTCGGGATCGCCCGCCGCCAAGAACGTGAACACCATTGCGCTCGAGAAGCGGCTCTCCGACGCGCTCGGCCTCAAGGTGACGATCGATCACCGCGGCGACGCCGGCGTGGTCCACATCAAGTATCGCGGGCTCGACCAGCTCGACGACGTGGTCGACCGGCTCGAGCGGAAGTGAAATCCTGCGTCTAAACTCGGCATCGTCATGGCCGGGCTTGTCCCGGCCATCCACGCCTTTCTTCTTCTTGAAGCATCAAGACGTGGATGCCCGGCACAAGGCCGGGCATGACGAGTCAGCATTTCAATTAGCTCTATCCCTCTTTCCGCCGCGCCATCACGGCGGCCGCCATCAGGGCGCGTTGCGCCACCGCCTCGGCGAGGGCGGGCCGGCGGCGCGCCTCGAGCGAGGCCTCGGCGAACTGCGCCATGATTTTTTCCAGCCGCGCCGCGCTCCAGGCCGACAACGCGGCTTCGACCGCGCTCTTCCGGCGAAAATGCAGGCCCGGCATCGTGGTGGCGATCGCCGACGACGCTTCCGCGCCGTCCTCGATCGCGAGGCGCGCGCGGTGGAGCTGCGCGACCTGGCGCAGCGCCGCGCTGACGATCACGCCCGGATAGGTGCCGGCGGCGCGCGCCTTGGCGAATTGGGTCTCGACCTCGCCGGCGCGGCCCGCGAAGGCGGCATCGACCGCGCCGTCGAGCGCGAGCGCCGAGGCGTCGGCCACGACCGCCAGCACGTCGTCGCTGTCGACCGCCTTCTTGTCATGGGCATAGAGCGCGAGCTTGCGGATCTCGTTGCGCGATGCGCGCCGGTCGCCGCCGATCAGCGAGGCGAGAAGCGCGCGCGCATCGGCCGTGATCGTCAGGCCGGCGCCGCGCATTTCCTCGTCGATCAGGCGGGTGAGCTCGCGATCGCCGTCGGCGTAACAGGGCAGGGCGGCCGCCGCGGCCGACTTTTCGCACAGGGCGCGCAGCGGTGCGTTGCGCTTGAGGTCGCCCGCCTCGATCACGACCCGGCAGTCGGCCGCCGGCGGCGCCGCCAGCAGCGCCTCGACCGCGGCCGTGAAGTTCCGCCCGCCCGCCTTGACCCAGACCGCGCGGCGCCCGCCGAACAGCGGGAACGTATGGGCTTCCTCGACCAGGCGGCCCGGCTCGTCGGCGAGTGCGTCGCCGTCGAGCCGCGCGAGCCCGAACGGATCGGCCGGATCGTCGACCGCCGCCTTGACGAGCGCGTCGACCCGCTCGCGCACCAGTCCGGCATCCGGACCGAACACCAGCGCGATCGGACGCCGAGGATCGGGCCGCGAAATGAAGGCGTCGATCTCACCGGTTTTCAGGGCGACCATGTGATTCCGTTTGGGTGTGGTGGTCATGCTCCGCGCAAGCGGAGCATCCAGTAGTCCACCGCGGCTTCAGTGGTTACTGGATCATCCGCTTGCGCGGATGATGACGGCAAGGCATGCGGCCGAGTTCCGCGCGGGGAAAGATGGTGCTTTAGGTCCCGGCCACGAAATACGACGCCAGCCGGTTCTTGATGTGCTCGACGATGACCTGTCCGGCGCGATTCTCCGCGTCGCGCAATCCGCGGGCTTGAGCGAAGCGCTGCGCCTGGCCCGGGATGTCGTAGGACACGCGCGCGAATGTCACGTCGCTGATCACGACCTTGCCGGTCTTGGCGTCGACCAGGTCATAGGACACGTTGAGCCCGTAATTCTCGAGCTCGGGCCGGGCGCTGGTGAGGTCGACGATGACGGTCAGCCGGGTCGAGCTCATGCGGATGTTGAGCCGATAGGCGGGCGCGATCGGTTTGCTGCTGGCGTTCAAGGCGAACAACAGGTTATTGCGGACATCGACCGCGATGCGCGATTCCGGCGTGCCGTTGGGGGCGGGGATCTGGGCGATGTCGACCGAGCCGAGCGCCGCCTTGATGCTCGGTCCGCCGCCGATGGTGTGCTCGCCGTAAAGCGGCTGGAAACAGCCCGCCAACAGGCCGGCCGCCGCCAACGGCGCGGCCAATCTGATCAGTCGGACCCCCAGGCGCATCTCAGACCACCACATTGACGATTCTGTGCGGGACAATGATGACCTTTTTCGGGACCTTGCCGTCGAGCGCTTTTTTCACGGCGTCGAGCCCCAGCACCGCCGCCTCAATATCGCCGTTCGTGGCATCGCGCGCAACCGTCACGTCGGCGCGCTTCTTGCCGTTGACCTGGACCGGCAAAGTTACCGTCTCCTCAACCAGGAGCCCGGGGTCGACCGCCGGCCAGGGGGCCGCTGCGACCGGGGTCTTGTGGCCGAGCAGAGCCCAGCATTCCTCGGCGAGGTGGGGCATCATCGGATGGAACAACTGTACCAGGATGCCGGCGGCTTCGCGCACCGCCCAGGCCAGATCAGGCGCGACCCCGTTTTTCTGGTTCAAATTTCCCAGCGCCGTCTGCAGCGCGCCGGCGAATTCGTAGATATGCGCGACGCCGACGTTGAAATGCAGCTTCTCGATCGCGTCCGACACCTTGGCGAGCGCCCCATGGGCGGCCTTGCGCACGGCCAGCGCCGGGGCGGCGAACTCGGCCGGCCGGTCGGCCGGGGCCGCGCGCGCGATGTCGGCCGCCTCCCCGGCCAGCCGCCATAGCCGCTGCGTGAAGCGCCAGGCGCCCTGCACGCCCTTTTCGGTCCAGTTGACGTCGCGCTCGGGCGGCGAGTCCGAGAGCATGAACCAGCGCGCGGTGTCGGCGCCGTAGCTCGCGATGATGTCGTCGGGGTCGACGGTGTTGCGCTTGGACTTCGACATCTTCTCGATCGCGCCGATCTCGATCGGCTCGCCGGTGGCGGCGAGCGTGGCGCGCCGGTCGTCGTCGCTGCCTTCGATCGTGACCTCGGCGGGAGCGGCCCAGCTGCCGTCGGCTTTGCGATAGGTCTCGTGCACCACCATGCCCTGGGTGAACAGGCCGGCGAACGGCTCATCGACGCCGGCATGCCCGGTCGCCTTCATGGCGCGGGTGAAAAACCGGCTGTAGAGCAGATGCAGGATCGCGTGCTCGATGCCGCCGATATACTGGTCGACCGGCAGCCAGGCGTCGACCATCTGGCGGTCGGTCGGCGCGCTTTCGATCCAGGGATCGGTGAAGCGCGCAAAATACCAGGACGAGTCCACGAAGGTGTCCATGGTGTCGGCCTCGCGCGTCGCCGCGCCGCCGCATTGCGGGCAGGCGACGTGCTTCCAGGTCGGATGATGGTCGAGCGGATTGCCGGGGCGATCGAACGTGACGTCGTGGGGCAGCCGCACCGGCAGGTCCGCCACCGGCACCGGCACGACACCGCAGGCCGGGCAATGGATGATCGGGATCGGGCAGCCCCAGTAGCGCTGGCGCGAAATGCCCCAGTCGCGCAGGCGGAAATTCACCTGGCGCTGGGCGACCGGACGGTTGCGGCGGGTCTCGGTCTCGAGCCGCCGCGCCACCTCCTGTTTGGCCTGTTCAATAGTCATGCCGTCGAGGAAACGCGAATTGATCATGCGGCCATCGCCGTCATAGGCGGTGTCGGTGATGATGAAGGTTTTTGGATCGGCATCGGGCGGGCAGACCACCGGGGTGTTGCCGAGGCCGTATTTGTTGACGAAGTCGAGGTCGCGCTGGTCGTGCGCCGGGCAGCCGAAAATGGCGCCGGTGCCGTACTCCATCAGGATGAAGTTGGCCACATAGACCGGCAGCTTCCAGTTCGGATCGAATGGATGAATCGCCTTGATGCCGGTGTCGAAGCCCAGCTTCTCGGCTTTATCGATCAGCTCCTGCGCGGTGCCGGTGCGCTTGCACTCCGCGATGAAACCGGCGAGTGCCGGGTTGGTCCTGGCCGCCGCCGTTGCGAGCGGATGGTCGGGCGCGACCGCCATGAATTTCGCGCCGAACAGCGTGTCGGGCCGCGTGGTGTAGACCTCGAGCTCGCCCTCGCCGCCGGGCATCGTTTTGGGATCGAGCGCGAAGCGGACCAGCAGGCCTTCCGACCGGCCGATCCAGTTCTTCTGCATCAGCCGCACTTTTTCCGGCCAGCGCTCGAGACGGTCCAGGGCGGCCAGCAGATCCTCCGAAAAAGCGGTGATCTTGAAGAACCACTGGGTGAGTTCGCGCTGCTCCACCAGGGCGCCCGAGCGCCAGCCGCGGCCGTCAATGACCTGCTCGTTGGCGAGCACGGTCTGGTCGACCGGATCCCAGTTGACCTTGGATTGCTTGCGCTCGACCAGCCCCGCCTTCAGGAAGTCGAGGAACATGCGTTGCTGGTGCTTGTAGTATTCGGGATCGCACGTCGCGATCTCGCGGCTCCAGTCGAGGGAGAGGCCCATCGACTTGAGCTGCGCCTTCATGGCCTCGATGTTCTGGTAGGTCCAGGCGAGCGGGCTGATCTTGCGCTCGATGGCGGCGTTCTCGGCCGGCAACCCGAACGCGTCCCAGCCCATCGGATGCAGCACGTTGAAGCCGCGCGCCCGCTTGTAGCGCGCCACCACGTCGCCCATGGTGTAGTTGCGCACATGGCCCATATGGATGCGCCCCGACGGATAGGGGAACATCTCCAGCACGTAGTATTTCGGCCGCGGATCCTCGTTGCGGGTCGCGAAGATCTCCCGCTCGTCCCAGAACTTCTGCCAACGCGCTTCCGCTTCGCGGGCGTTGTAGCGCTCGGTGGTCATCGAATTGCAGTCATTGAATCGTTGCTGTCCGGCTTCAACTATGTGCGCCGACTAGGACATGAAAGTCGGCGGCCGGTCAACGGGTTGGAGCCATGCCGGCGTCACGCCGCGGGCGTCATGGCGTCCTGGGCGGCCCACACCGTGTTGCGGCCCTTGCGCTTGGCCGCATAGAGGCCGCTGTCGGCGGCTTCGATCAGGGCCTGCGGGTCGCTCGCCACCGTGGGCGTCAGCGACGCGACCCCGATGCTGACCGTGACGTGACCGCAGGGCGCAAAGCGGTGCGCGATCGCGAGCGCCGCCACCGTGTGGCGCAGGCGCCCGGCGATTTCCAGCGCCGCCGCCAGGTTGGTGTCGGGCAACAGCAGCACGAACTCCTCGCCGCCGTAGCGCGCCGCGAGGTCGCCGCTCTGGCTGGTGGCCGCCGACAGCGTCTCGGCGATCACGCGCAGGCACTGATCGCCTTCGAGATGGCCGTAATTGTCGTTGAACAGCTTGAAGTGATCGACGTCGATCATCATCAGGGCGACCGGCCGCTTCAGGCTGGCGGCGCGCTCCCATTCGGCCTGCAGGCGCGCATCGAAGCTGCGCCGGTTGGCGAGGCCCGACAGGCCGTCGATCGACGCCAGCGCCTCGAGGTGGCGGTTGGCGGAACGCAAGTCGCGCTCGCGCTCGGCCAGCTTGATCGCCATGTCGGTAAGCGCGGCGGCGAGCGGGACGAATTCCGGCGCGAGCTTCTTGCCGTTCGGGCGCGCGTCGAGATCGCCGCGGCCGATGCGCGCCGCCGTGCGGGCGAGCGCCCGGATCGGCTCGACGATCAGCTGCTCGCCGCCGTACCAGGCGGCCAGCAAGGTGAGGATGCCGAACAGCGCAAGCTGCAGATAGGCGATGCCGATCTCGCGATCGATGCGGCGCAGCGCCTCCGCCTCGTCGAGTCCGATGAGGATGCGCGCATCGGTGCCGGCGAGGCGGGTGAAGGCGAAAATGCGCCGGACCCCGTCGAAACCCGCCGCCGTCACGCCGCCGTCGAAACGCGAGAAGACCTCGCGAAACAGCGGATGGTCGGCGAAATTCTGTCCGCGCTTGAGTTGCTGGGGAAATTCCGCGAGCACGGTCCCGTTGCGGTCGAGCAGCAGCGCGGTCGCGCCGGCGCGCGCCTCGACCAGCGGCGAGAGCCGTCCGACCCACTGCAGGTCGATCGCCGCCACGATGATCGCATTGACGTTCTCGTCCTTGCCGAGCGTCGGGTAGGCCGCCATGACGGCGGGCTGATTGGTGGTGCGCTCGATCAGATAGTCGCTGAGCACGAAACCCCAGCTGCGCCGCGCATCCTGGATATAGGGACGGTCGGAGACGTCGAGACCGACCGCGCGCGGGCGGGTGGAGCAGATGATGCGGTCGTCCGGTCCAACCACCGATAGCGTCCGGATCCACGGCACGTCGATCGCGAAACCGGCCAGGAAGGTGGCGCAGTCCTGCCCGCCGTGCGCGAGCGTCGCATAGGCGCGCGCCACCACCGCGAGCACGGCGCGCGTCGCGTCGATCATCTCGACCTGGGCGCCGGCGCCGCGCTTGGCGAGATCCAGCACCTCCTTGGACGTCATCTCGATCCGTTCGGTCCGGCTTCCCTCGAGCAGGCGCACGCGGTCGAGCGTGAGCGGCACCACCGCGAGCAGCGCGAGCAGCATGACGCGCGCGCGGATGCTCAAGCGCGGGGATGTGGTCTTGACCATGTGGCGGCCGGGGATTTTTTCGAGCTTCATGATTGTCCCACCCCTCGGCGCAGTGTACCGGGACGAGGGTGAAGATCCCTTTGGCCGGAACCGTAAAATTTGAGCGGTCCCGGCGCATGTCAGGGTTTTGATGAGGCGTTAAGTGGAAAATTCACCTCGCCTGTCCTCGCCGGCGGAGCGGCTGGCGGACGTCCATCGCAGGATCGCGCAGGCCTGCCTCGCCGCCGGCCGCGATCCCGGCGCCGTCACGTTGGTGGCGGTCTCGAAGACCTTCGGGGCCGACGCGATCGAGCCCGTCCTCGCCGCCGGGCAGCGCGTGTTCGGCGAGAACCGCGTGCAGGAAGCCAAGGCGAAGTGGCCCGCCCTCACCGCACGGTACCCGGATATCGACCTGCATCTGATCGGCCCGCTGCAATCCAACAAGGCCAAGGATGCGGTGGCGCTGTTCGCGGCCATCCACACGGTCGACCGGCCGAGCGTCTGCGCGGCCCTCGCCAAGGAGATCGACAAGCAGGGCCGCCAGCCGCGGCTGTTCGTCGAGATCAATACCGGCGCGGAGCCGCAGAAGGCCGGAATCCTGCCCGAGGGCGCCGATGCGTTTCTGCGCGAATGCCAGGAGACCTATGGGCTCGGGATCCACGGTCTCATGTGCATACCCCCGCTCGACGAGCCCCCTGCCCCGCATTTCGCCCTGACCGCCAAGATCGCGGCCCGCAACGGCCTGAAGCTCCTGTCGATGGGCATGAGCGCCGACTACGAGACCGCGATCCGGTTCGGCGCCACCCATGTGCGGGTCGGCAGCGCGATATTCGGGGAGCGAGGGTGACGCCGGTCAAAATCCTGGATTAAATTCAACCCCTTAGATTTACTGAATGATAATTCGGGTCTTGGGCCCTACCCGCTCCAGCAACCACCGCAGCCGCGGCATGGTGAGCGCCACGCAGCCCGCGGTCGGCCGAAAACCCGGCCGGGCCACATGGATGAAGACCGCACTGCCGCGTCCCGCCACGCGCGGACGGGTGTTGTGGTCGATCTCGACGATGAAGTCGTAGAGGCGATCATCGCGCCACAGCCGGTCGCCGGGCGCGCCGGCGGCGAGACGAAAGGGTCGATTATACCGCCGGTCCGCCGGGTCCTCGCACCACCTCACGTCCGGCCCGATGCGCCGCACCGGCAATCCGGTGCGCGGCCGCGGCGCGCGATCCGGTCGCCACCACAGCCGGACCAGGCGGAAGTCGCCGCGCGGGGTGCCGCCGTCGCCCTCGCGCTTGTTGGCCCTGATGCCAGTGCGCCCGAGCGCCACCGGAATCGCCAGCGACCCGGCGGTGAGCCAGCCCTGGGCGCGGTTGCCGGCGCGGGATCGGACGCGCAGGCGGGGGAAAGTCATGCGATTCATTGCTCCGTTATAGCGGGTTTTCACGTCAACCGACGCAAGCTCAATGCGGTCAACCACTTGCTCTTTTACGCCTGCATGCTCTATTGCGCCCAACGCCGCGCAGCCGGCGGCCCCACAGGCCTGAACCGATGTCGAATGCACGCAAGATCCTGATCGTCGACGACGACAACG
>DATBBS010000059.1:0-4345 GCA_036270895.1 Xanthobacteraceae bacterium | reverse complement strand
TCGATCAGCTGGAGCGCCTGCTCGCCGCCGAACTGAAGCATGATAAAGGTCGCGAACTGATCGGCCGCGTCCTCCTGGCGCCCGAACACCGGGACGTCGAAGATGTCGAACATGGCATGGCCGAGCTCATGCGCGACGGCGAAGAACAGCTGGCCGCAGACCGCGTCCTTCATGGTGGCGCCCAGCACCGCCTTCGTCTCCTCGGGCATGCTGTCCCAGATTTCCTGCAGATATTCGTAGCAGATGCTCACGGTCGGCACCTTGCCGACGCGCTGATACCAGGCATTGGGGACGCCGTCGCAGCTGGTGGTCCTGATGTTCAGATCGATATCGCCCAGGTTCCACGGACTGAAAATCTTGCGCACCGTCTCGAGCACGTGGTGCTGCTTGACCACGTCGTAGACGTTCTGGTGCACGGGATCCTTCGGGGTCTGATACTCGACGTGGATACGCGGGTTCTCTTCCATATGCGCGATATCGCCGGACGCGATATCGGTGTCGCGCGGGCCGAACGGCCGCTGGCGCTCCATGTCACGCGGGCCGGCGACGTGCTGGCAGTCCTGGTTCGGATCGGGCGGCGCCGACGCACCCGGCTCGCGCACGGCGGAGGGGGGCCCGCAGTCGACGGTGGCGTTGCGCGGCTCGTCAGCGCGCGGCTGTCCGCTCGCCGGGGCATTCGCGGTCGCGGCGGTCGGCGGAGGCGAAGCGCGGTCGACCATGTAGAGGCTGTCGCCGCGGCGGAAGATGACGACGCCGGCGCCGAGCGGCCGCGCGCCGCTCTGCTCGGACGCGGTTGCGGCGTCGTTGTTCGACGTTCCGTGTGTGATGCTGAACGTGCGGCCGTCGATGACGATGCTCTCGCCGTTGGCGAGGGCGCGGGCCGCATCCTGTGACTGAGCGAGCGCCGGTGTGGCGGCGAGCGCCGCCAGGGCAATCCCGGCCGCGATGCCGACCGCTGGGTTGCGTCTCGGAACCGTCATGGGAAGCCTCCTTCCTGGAGCGGATGGTTTCGGAAATTTGGACGCCGACTGACGCCGTGAGTCAATCAGCATCTGGTCGCGGCCCAACGCCGAAGTCCCGCGATAGCCGCTATTGCGCCGCTGTCAAGGGCATAGCGGACATCAAACGCGCCCTGTTCCGCGGCCCGCCGATTTTGAGTGCAGGCCCTAGCTGCCGCCCGACGCGCAATGCGCCACGAGCCGGTCGATGAAGCCGCCGCATTTTTCCAGCTCGCTGACCGCCACGAACTCGTCGGCCTTGTGGGCCTGGTCGATCGAACCGGGGCCGATGACCACCGATGGGACGCCGGCGGCCGCGAACAGGCCGGCCTCGGTCCCGAACGCCACCTTGGCGTGATGGCTCGCACCGGCGAGCTTTTTCGTCAACACCACCAGGTCGTTTGCGGCCGGCGTTTCCAGTCCCGGAAACCCGGATTTTTCCTCGAACACGATCCGCGCCTGCGGCGCGACCGCCTTCATTTCGGGCTCGAGGGTTTCGCCGCCATAGCGCGCGACCTCGTCGACCAGCGCGTCGATGTCGTCAGCCGCGATCGCGCGAAACTCGAATTCGAACACGCACAGGTCCGGCACGATATTGAGCGCGGTGCCGCCGCTCACCAGGCCGGTATGGCCGGTCGTAAAGGGGACGTCGTAAAGCGGATCGCGCGGACCTTCGCGGGCGAGACGATCCGCGATCTCGCGGATCTTCACGATCAGCCGCGCCGCATATTCGACCGCGTTGACGCCGTGCGGCGCCAGTGCGGAGTGGCAGGTGCGCCCGTGCACGCTCACGCGCAACGAGCGCTTGCTCTTGTGGCCGGTGACGACGCCCATCAGGGTCGGCTCGCCCACGAAGCAGCCCAGCGGCTTGACCGGCGCGTCGCGCAGCCGCGCGATCAGGTCGCGGACGCCGACGCAGCCGACCTCCTCATCGTAGGAGATCGCGAGATGGATCGGGCGGTCGAGCCGCCGCGCCGCCATCTCGGGCACCGCCGCAAGGCAACAGGCGAGGAAGCCCTTCATGTCGGCGGCGCCGCGGCCGAACAGCCGGCCGTCGCGCCGCGTGAGCCGGAACGGATCGCTCGACCAGGATTGCCCGTCTGTCGGGACCACGTCGGTATGCCCGGACAGGATATAGCCGGGCGTCGCGGATGGCCCGATGGTCGCCCAGACATTGGTCTTGGTCCCGGTCGGGTCGGGGACGCGCTCATGGGCGACGCCGAGGCGGTCGAGATAGCTCTCGATCCACGCGATCAGCGGCAGGTTCGAGTTCCGGCTGGTCGTGTCGAAGCCCACAAGGGCTTCCAGAATTTCGATCGAGCGTTGGATTTCCGTCATGACGCGGTATGCTCCCACCAGATGAGGGGATACGCAATGTCCGGATGGACCCCAATGGCGGCTGTTTTGGCCGCCGTCGCCTGGATCGGCGTCGCGCAGGCGCAAGAGCGCCCGCCGGACGACACGCAGGAGCTCAGGATCGGGCTCTCGGCCGAACCCTCGGCGATGGATCCGCACTTCCACAATCTCACGCCCAACAACTCCCTGCTCAAGCACATTTTCGACCGGCTCACCGACCAGGACGAAAATCAGCTGGTGCGGCCGGGCCTTGCGACATCCTGGCGCACCGTCGGCGACACGGCCTGGGAATTCAAGCTGCGCGCGGGCGTCAAATTCTCCAACGGCGACGCCTTCACCGCCAATGACGTGATCTATTCGGTTTGCCGCGCGCCGCGGGTCGAGAACTCGCCGTCGTCTTTCGGCATCAATGTGCGGGCGATTACCGGCATGACGGCGCCCGATCCGCTCACCGTGGTGATCACGACCGACAAGCCTTATCCGCTGCTTGCCAACGAGCTCTCGACCATCGGCATCCTGTCGGCCAGGCAGAACGGCGCCGGCGCGGTCACGTTCGACCGGCAGGAATGCAAGAATGCCGGCGCCTATCCCAAGACCGAGGCGTTCAATTCCGGCGAGGCCGCGATCGGCACCGGCCCCTACCGGCTCGTGCGCTACACCAAAGGCGACCGCATCATCCTGGAGCGCAACGAGACCTACTGGGGCGAGAAGCCCGCCTGGCGGCGCGTCGTCTTCCGCGCGATCAGCAGCGCCGGACCGCGCGTCGCCGCGCTGCTCGCCGGCGACGTCGACCTGATCGAGAACATCCCGATCCAAGATCTGGCGCGCATCAAGGCCGACCCCGGCTTCAAGGTGGTGCAGGCGCTCTCCACCCGCGTGGTCTACCTGCATTTCAACTATCTCGACGAGCCGGCGCCCGGAATCGCGGACACCGGGGCTAAGAATCCATTGCGTGACGCGCGGGTGCGCGCCGCCATCTCCAAGGCGATCGATCGCGACGCGATCGTGGCCCGCATCATGGGCGGCGTCGCGGTCGCGGCCGCCGAGATGCTGCCGCCCACCATGTTCGGCGCCAACAAGGACGCGCATGTCGCCAGGCCCGATCCCGACGGCGCCAAAAAGCTGCTGGCCGAGGCCGGCTATCCCAACGGCTTTTCCCTGGTGCTGGCGACGCCGAACGACCGCTACGTCAACGATGCCCTGATCGCGCAGGCGGTCGCCCAGATGCTCACCCGCGTCGGCCTCAAGGTGACGGTCGACGCCATGACGCAGAGCCAGTTCTTCGCCAAGCGCAACCGCCGCGAATTCGGCTTCTGGCTCTCCGGCTGGCTGGCCGACACCGGCGAGATGTCGTCGCCGCTCAAGTCCCTGATCGCGACGCCCGACCGCGACCGCGGCATGGGACCGACGAACCCGGGGGGATATTCGAACCCAAAGGTCGACGCGCTCATCGACCAGGCGCTCGGCACCATCGACGACTCGCGCCGCGCCGCGCTGCTCGCCGAGGCGAGCCGCACCGCCATGGCGGATCACGGGTTGCTGCCGCTCCACTTCGAGATGACGACCTGGGCGATGCGCCGGACGCTCGACTATGTGGCGCGGGCCGACCAGTTCACCCAGGCGACACTGGTGAAGCCGGCGAAGTGATTTCCTGTAGTCCTTGCGGGGGCGGGCTTCGTCCGCGTCCCGCAACGGCCTGCCGCCGAGCCCGCAAGGAGCGAACCGCCGATGCTCGCCTTCCTGCTGCGCCGCATCTTCCAGAGCGTCCTCGTCGTCGCGGCGATGGCGATTCTCGTGTTCGTCGGCGTCTATGCGCTGGGCAATCCCATCGACATCCTCATCAGCCCCGAGGCCGATCAGCTCGAGCGGGCGCAGGCGATCGCGCGTCTCGGTCTCGATCAGCCGCTGTGGGCGCAGTTCTGGCTGTTCGTCACCGCGGCGCTGCGCGGCGACCTCGGCGTCTCGTTCGTTCACGGCGTGCCGGCGGTCGG
>DATBBS010000058.1:0-2221 GCA_036270895.1 Xanthobacteraceae bacterium | reverse complement strand
GCCCGAGCGCGAAGCGGCCGTTGCTCAGGATGTCGATGAAAGCGGTGTTCTCGGCGATGCGCAGCGGATTGGCGAGCGGCGCGGTGACGACGGCGGTGCCGATCGTGATCCGCCTGGTCAGCGCCGCCAGATAAGCGGCGTAGACGAAGACGTCCGGCATGATGCCGTATTCGTTGCTGAAGTGATGTTCCGCCACCCACGCATAGTCGTAGCCGAGCTCGTCCGCGCGCAGGATCTGCCGCGTCACCCGCGCGTGCACGTCGCGATGCGGATAGGGCTCCGTGTCGGTGTTGGGGTGGGACGTGAACAGGATGCCGAATTCCATCGTCGCCTCACATGATCGCCAGCTCGACATTCTTGCGGTCTGTCACCAGCATGCTGCCGGGATAATGCGTGATGCAGAAATCCGGCTTGACGGTCGCCACCACCGATTGCGGCGTGACGCCGCAGGCCCAGAACACCGGAATCTCGTCGTCATGCACCGGCACCGCATCGCCGTAATCGGGTTTGGCCAGGTCCTTGATGCCGATCAACTCGGGCTTGCCGATATGCACGGGCGCGCCGTGGACGGTCGGGAAGCGGGTCGTGACCTGGATGGCGCGGATGGCATCGGCCGGCTTCATCGGCCGCATCGACACCACCATGGGGCCGCGGAACGGTCCGGCCGGCACGGTCGCGATGGTGGTGCGGAACATCGGGACCGCGCAGTCGCAGCTGATGTGGCGAAGCTCGATGCCGCTGTCGGTCAGGGCCTCCTCGAACGAGAAGGAGCAGCCGATCACGAAGGCGACGAGGTCGTCGCGCCACCAGCGCATGACGTCGTTTGGCTCGTCGACGATCTGCCCGTCCCGCCAGACCCGGTAGCGCGACAAATCGCTGCGGATATCGAGGTCCTCGCCCAGCGCCGGCAGCCGCGGATCGCCCGGCGCCGAGGCGGCGAGCAGCGGACAGGGTTTTGGGTTGAGCTGGCAGAACCGCAGGAAATCGCTCGCGAGCGCATTGGGCAGGATCGCGAGATTGCCCTGCACATAGCCCGGCGCCAGCCCCGAGGTGGGTCCGCTCAGCTCGCCCCGGCGGATCATCAGCCTGGCGTCGCGGCCCGTCTTCGGAATAGCGGGCGCGCTGGGATCGGATGTGGCAACTGACATCGTGTCTTTCCGGCGTTGCTTCGGCGGCGAGAGCACGCCCCATCTTATCATCGGGCGGGGCCACGAAAACCAGTTGAATATGTGATCGGGATCGCGTTTCCTTGCCAGATAAAAAAGCCCAAAGCGGCCACTCTCAGGGAGGAGCATGCGAATGACGCTTCATTTCGGAAATCCGCGCCGCGTGGCCGGGCTCGCCGCCATGGCGACGGTCGCGTCGGTGGCGGTCGCGGCCGCGCAGGCGCCGGCCCCGCGGCAACCCCCGGCGCCCGTCCGGCTCGGCATCGTTTCGTTTCTGAGCGGCCCGGCCGCCAGTCCGTTCGGCGTCCCCGGCCGCAACGGCGCCGAGATCGTCATCGAGGCGCTCAATGCCGGCACGGCACCCGCGCCCTTCAATACGGTCGGGCTCGGCGGCGCCAAGATCGAGACCAAATACGTCGACGAGGCCGGCTCGACCGCTCAGGTGGTCACGGAATTCCGCAACCTGGTGCAACGCGACCAGGTCGACGCCGTGGTCGGCTATATCTCGTCGGGCAGCTGCCTCGCCGTCACCCCGGTCGCCGAGGAGCTCAAGGCGCTCACCGTCTATTTCGACTGCGGCACGCCGCGCATTTTTGAAGAGGCGCCGCGCAAATACGTGTTCCGAGCCTCGCCGCACGCCACGATGGATAATGTCGGCGCCGCGCGCTACCTGCTCGCCAAGCACAAGGATGTCGCGGTCTATTCCGGCATCAACCAGAACTACGCCTGGGGACAGGATTCCTGGCGCGACTTCGTCGGCGCCATGAAGGTGCTGGCCCCCAAGGCCGCCGTCGACAAGGAGCTGTTTCCCAAGCTGTTCGCCGGCGAATACGGCGCCGAAATCTCGACGCTGCTGACGTCGAAGTCGCAGGCGCTGCATACCAGCTTCTGGGACGGCGACCTCGAAGGCTTCGTCTATCAGGAGCAGGCGCGCGGTCTCGATAAACGCATGCCGATCGTCTACACCACCGGCGAGGCCTCGATCTGGCGGCTGCGCGACAAGATGCCGGACAACACCATCATCGGCGGCCGCGGCCCGAACGGTCCGCTCGCAC
>DATBBS010000057.1:0-8133 GCA_036270895.1 Xanthobacteraceae bacterium | reverse complement strand
TCAGCTCGCTGCGGCTTCGTCCTTGACCGGCTCGCCCTTGGTGCGCACCTCGGACACCATGCTTTTCATCTGGCGCACCCGTACACCGTCGGCAATCTCGATCTCGATCTGGTCGTCATCGACCACCTTGGTGACCTTGCCGAGCGTCCCGCCCGAGGTGACGACATTGTCGCCGCGGCGCAGGTTCTTCACCATCTCCTGATGCTGCTTCACACGCTTCTGCTGTGGCCGCAGGATCAGGAAATACATGATCACGAAAATCGCGACGAACGGCAGGAGCTGAATGAACATCTCGCTGCCGCCGGCTGCCGCACCCTGAGCGTAGGCGGGCGTAATCCACATGGACAATCTCCCCTCCCCGGTCGGGGCAAATTGGGGCCGGAATCCGAGAAATTCGGCCCGACCCCCAGTTGGCGCGCAATATAATGGGCACGCGCCTGAATGCAACGCACGGAGGCGGCTTTGGCGGCAAGAAAACCGGCCACCGCCACCTTGCGGCTCCTGTCCGGCCCCGCTAAGGGAACATTTCTCCAGCCACACGCAACATCATGACCGAACGACACAAAAGCGCGTCCCCGCAACTCGATGCGGAAACCTTGCAGCGGATCGCGGACGCGCTCGAGCGGCTCGCCCCGCCCGTCCGCGGCGCGTCCGACCTGGGCGCCGCCGATGCCTTCATCTGGCATCCGGAGCGTGGCCTCCTGCCGGTCCCGCGCGTCAACCGCGTCCACATGTCGCTGCTCAAGGGAATCGACCGGATGCGCGACATCCTGGTCGAGAATACCGAGCGCTTCGCACGCGGCCTGCCCGCCAACAATGCGCTGCTATGGGGCGCGCGCGGGATGGGCAAGTCGTCGCTGGTCAAGGCCGCGCATGCCGGCGTTAATGCCGGGCTCGGGCGCAAGGCCGGGCTGCTCAAGCTGGTCGAAATCCACCGCGAGGATATCGAGAGCCTGCCCGAGCTCATGACGGTGCTGCGCGCCGCGCCCTACCGCTTCATCGTGTTCTGCGACGATCTTTCATTCGATGCCGACGACACCTCCTACAAGTCGCTCAAGGCGGTGCTCGAAGGCGGCATCGAGGGACGGCCCGAGAATGTCATTCTCTACGCCACCTCGAACCGGCGGCACCTGATGTCGCGCGACATGATGGAAAACGAGCGTTCGACCGCGATCAATCCAGGCGAGACGGTCGAGGAGAAGGTGTCGCTGTCCGACCGTTTCGGCTTATGGCTGGGATTTCACCGCTGCAGCCAGGACGAGTTTTTGGCCATGGTCGACGGCTACGTGGCCCATTTCGGCCTTCCGCTGGAGGCCGACGCACTGCGCCGCGAAGCGCTCGAATGGGCGACCACGCGCGGTTCGCGCTCCGGACGCGTCGCTTGGCAGTTCGTGCAGGATATTGCCGGACGACTCGGCGTCACGCTGAGCGAGAAGGCCTGACCGCAAACGCGATCAGGCGCCGGACGGCAGGTACTGAGCCGGATCGACCGGCGCCGAGCCCTTGCGGATCTCGAAGTGCAATTGCGGCGACGTCACGCTGCCCGACTGGCCCGACTTGGCGATCACTTGGCCGCGCCGGACCTCGTCGTTGCGCTTGACCATGATTTCGCTCGCATGCGCATAGGCGGTGACGAAACCGTTGGCATGGCGCACCAGGATCAGGTTCCCATAGCCCTTGAGCTCG
Organism: Xanthobacteraceae bacterium; assembly: GCA_036270895.1. Classification (GTDB taxonomy): domain Bacteria; phylum Pseudomonadota; class Alphaproteobacteria; order Rhizobiales; family Xanthobacteraceae; genus JAVDCA01. Next base: position 6,447 of record DATBBS010000057.1, on the reverse strand, counting down.
CTGCCCGCATAGGCCACCACGCCGTCCTCGGAGGCCCGCACTGCGGTACCCTCGGGCACCGCGAGATCGATGCCGTCACTGTGTTGCCCGTTGGGCTTCGGTCCGAAACCGGTAATGACCCGCCCCCGCACCGGCCAGCGGAACGTCGGCGCTCCCGTGCCGGCCGTGAGACCGACGTCGGCAGTCGCCTGCGGTCCCGCGGAGGCGACGCGCGCCGTCGGCGACGGTTCGGCGCTTGCGACGACGGTTCCCGTGGCGCGCGGCGACGCTTGAGGCTTCGGCGAGGCAATCACCGTAGGGACCGGCTTGGCGGCCACCAGCTTGCCCGGAATGACGATCCGATCGCCGATTTTCACCAGGGTGTGGGGCGGGATCTTGTTCGCCGCCGCGATCTCGGTCAGCGGCTTGTGGTAACGCCGCGATATCGACATGAGGGTTTGGCCCGGCGCCACGATATGGACATTGGCGCCGGTCGCAGGCGCGGACGGCTTGACCGCCGCGGTCTGGGATCCGCTCGCGGGCGCGCCAGCCAAAGAGGCGTTGCGCGGAATGATGATCCGCTGCCCGGGCCGGACGGCCGCCGGGCTGCTCAGATTGTTCGCCTGTAGGATGGCGCCCACCGGGACCCGGTGTTTCCGCGCCAGGCTGTCGGCCGTCTCGCCGGATCCGACCATGACGGCGACGCCGCCGTCGCGAACCCAGCCGGGTTGCGCGTGCCGCGCGACCGATCCGGTCACGTCGCGGCCGGCGGCCGGGTGCGGCGCCGCCGGGGGATTGTAGGACGCCATGCCCTGCCCGCCGCCGGAAACGCCGGTCGACGCGATGGTCGCCGGAGCGCTCGTGCTCGGAGGAGGCGCCAAGGGCTGCGACGAGATTTGGTTGGTGGGGGCGGCGTGGACCGAGCCTGTCACCTCGGCAGGCGCCGCCTTGCGGGACGCGTAGGGACTGGCGCCGGGATTGCCGAAGCGGCTGACTTCCGGGCTACAGCCGGCGACCCCGGCCGCGAGCGCTCCCAGCAGAGCCACTCGTGACCACGAGCGCCCGCACGCAATATTGACGACCGCACGCATGATCTACTCACTGCTACGCAACCAACTGCGGTCTCAGTTAAAGCGTCGGCAGGTAAAGATTGCTTTAAACGGGAAACCATCCCTTAAGGGTCGCCGGATGCGGCGGAACTCCTTACAATTCCCGCGCTTTTCCGGGCAAAAGCGGCACAAAGCGCACCCCGATAAGGTCTTCGCGGGCGAGGCCGTCTTTAGTCTTCGTTAGCTTTACAATCACTTGAGCGCCGTTATGCGGCCCGAGTGGAAACACCATGATGCCGCCCTCCGCGAGCTGGTCGACCAGGGGCTGCGGAACCTCCTCGGCGGCGGCCGTGACGATGATGCGATCGAACGGCGCCTTGTCGGGGACGCCGGCGAGGCCGTCGCCGGCCAACACCTGGACGTTGGCGTAGCCGAGGGTCGCCAGCCGTCCGCGGGCGCTGTCAGCCAGGGTGCGATAGCGCTCGATGCTGACGACCTCGCGGGCGAGCCGCGACAAGACGGCCGTCTGATATCCCGAGCCGGTTCCGACCTCGAGCACGCGATGCTGAGGCTCGACGTCGAGCCGCTCGGTCATGTAGGCGACCACGTAGGGCTGGCTGATGGTCTGCCCGCAAGGGATCGGCAGCGCCTGATCCCGATAGGCGGCCTCCGCATAGGCGTTAGGCACGAAATGTTCGCGCGGCACCTCGTCCATGGCGCGCAATACCGCGGCGTCGGCAATTCCGTGCCGACGCAGATTGAGCAGGAACTCCATGCGGCCGACGCGGTCATCGGCCGACGGCGATGGAGACACGCGCCACCTCCCTTCCGGCGCCCGCGTGATGCCAGGGCATGTGGCAAAACGCCCTTGCGGGCCGCTGCGAAACCCTACACGGCCTGGACCATTGCACCAAATTTCGCGGCCCCCCGTTTTGGCCGCGGGAAAAGGCCCGGGTCGACCCGGCTCAGTCGAACAGCTCCGCGAGCCGCGTCATGAAGGGCTCGTCGGTCATGTCGAGCCGCAGCGGGGTCACCGAGATGCGATTGTCCGACAGCGCCTGCAGATCGGTTCCGTTGGGCGAGGCCGGCCGCGGGCCACGCGCAAACGCGATCCAGTAATAGGGATTGCCGCGGCCATCATGGCGGGCGTCGATGCGCAGCCATTCCTGGTCGCGCTTGCCCTGGGTGGTGACCGCGATGCCTTTGACGTCGGCGGGCGCGCAATCGGGAAAATTCACGTTCACCAGCACGTCGCGCGGAATGCCCTCGGCGAGTACCTTGCGGATCAGGGCGGGACCGTGCGCGACGGCCGTCTCCCAATGCGGGGTTTGCCGGTTGGCGGCGCTATAGGCCTGCGACAGCGCGAGCGAGGGGATTCCCAGGATGGCCCCTTCGAGCGCGCCCGCGATCGTCCCCGAATAGGTCACGTCCTCGGCCGCATTCTGGCCGCGGTTGACGCCGGAAAGGATCAGATCCGGCCCCTTGCCGTTCAGGATGTGGCGCACCCCCATGATGACGCAGTCGGTCGGCGTTCCCTTGATGGCATAACGGCGCTCGCCCACCGCGCGCATGCGCAGCGGATCATTGAGCGAGAGCGAATGCGCGACGCCCGACTGGTCGAATTCGGGCGCCACGACCCAGACGTCGTCGGACAGCGCGCGCGCGATCTCGGCGCAGGTGTCGAGACCGGGCGCGTTGATGCCGTCGTCATTGGTGACCAGGATGCGCATGGACGAATTCATGGCCCGCGTTCGATCGCCTTGACGCCACCCATGTAGGGGGCGAGCGCGTCCGGCACCGCAATCGAGCCGTCGGCCTGCTGATAGGTTTCCATGACGGCGATGAGCGCGCGGCCGACCGCGACGCCCGAGCCGTTGAGCGTGTGGACGTGTCGCACCTGGCGACCTTCCTTCTCCCGGTAGCGCGCATTCATGCGCCGGGCCTGGAATTCGCCGCACACCGAGCAGGAGGAGATCTCGCGGAACATGTTCTGGCCCGGCAGCCATACCTCGATGTCGTAGGTCTTTTGCGACGCGAAGCCCATGTCGCCGGTACACAGGGTCACGACCCGGTAATGCAGATCCAGCCGGCGCAACACTTCCTCGGCGCAGGACAGCATGCGCTCGTGCTCGTCGTGGCTCCGCTCCGGCGACGTGATCGAGACCAGCTCCACCTTGGTGAACTGGTGCTGGCGGATCATCCCGCGGGTGTCCTTGCCGGCCGCCCCGGCCTCCGCGCGGAAGCAGGGCGTGCAGGCGGTCAGCCGCATCGGCAGGTCGGCCTCATCGACGATGGACTCGCGAACCAGGTTGCTCAGCGGGACCTCGGCGGTGGGGATGAGCCAGAAACCTTCTCGCGTACAAAACATGTCGTCAGCCGACTTCGGAAGATTACCGGTTCCATACGGTGCTGCTTCACGCACAAGGAGCGGCGGATTGACCTCAACATATCCATGCTCGCTCGTATGCAGGTCGAGCATGAACTGCCCCAGCGCACGTTCCAGTCGCGCAAGACCCTTCTTCAGCACCACGAAACGCGCGCCGGAGAGCTTCGCGGCCGTCTCGAAGTCCATCTGGCCGAGCGCCTCGCCGAGCTCGAAATGCTGCTTGGGTGCGAACGCATAGTTGCGGACCGCGCCGAACTTATGGTGCTCGACATTGCCATGCTCGTCCGCCCCGTCGGGCACATCGGGAAGCGGCAGGTTGGGAATCTGCGCCAGTGCTTTCTCCAGCTCGTCCGATGCGGTTTTCTCCTCCGTCTCCATGGCCGGGATGGCGGCCTTCAGCTCGCCAACCTCCGCCATCAGTTTCGCGGCCGCCGACTCGTCCTTCTTTTTCTTCGCCTCGCCGATCTCCTTCGAGGCCGCGTTGCGGCGCGCCTGGGCGTGCTCGAGCTTGCCAATGAGCCCGCGCCGGCACTCGTCGATGGCGAGAAGACGCGTCGATTCCGCCGGCAGCCCGCGCCGCGCGAGGCCGCGATCGAAAGCGTCGGGATTTTCACGAATCCATTTGATGTCGTGCATGGCGGTTGCCCAAACAGAAGGATCAAGACGTAGAAGCCCGGCGGCCGGCGCGAATCGTTTCCGGCCGCGTAGCTTACGCGAGGATTATTCGGCCGGCTTGCTCTCGGCGCCCGCCGGCGGCGTGGCGGGTCTGGCCCGCTTTTCCGCCATCCGCACCGACCAGATGGAGCCCTCATAGAGCAGCACCAGCGGTATCGCCAGCGACAATTGGGACAGCACGTCGGGCGGGGTGAGCACCGCCGCGATCACGAAGGCGATGACGATGAAGTAGCGCCGCTTCTCCTTGAGCTGCTGCGACGTGATGATGCCGATGCGGCCGAGCAGCGTCAGTATCACCGGCAACTGGAACGCGACCCCGAATGCGAAGATGAGCTTCATCATCAGCGTTAGGTAATCGTCGACCTTGGGCAGAAGCTCGATCGCCGCCTGGCCGGCGCCGGCGGCCTGCTGCATGCTGAGCGAAAAACGCGCCAGCATCGGCCACAACACGGCGTAGACGACAGCCGCGCCGAGCACGAAAAAAATCGGTGTCGCGATCAGATAGGGCAGGAACGCATGGCGTTCGTGGCGATAGAGGCCGGGCGCCACGAACATGTAAATCTGGGTCGCCACCACCGGAAAGGAGATGAAGGCCGCGCCGAACATCGCGATTTTCAGCTGGACGACGAAATATTCCAGAAGCCCGGTGTAGATGAACTTGGAGTTCTCCGGGCCCGCCACCCACACATAGGGCCAGGTCAGGACGTTGTAGATCTGCTTGGCGAAGAAGAAGCAGAGCACCAGCGCGATGCCGAAGGCGATGAGCGCCTTGATCAGCCGCATGCGCAGCTCGATCAGGTGCTCCATGAGCGGCGCCTTGGTGGCCTCGATGTCCTCGTTGGTCATGCGGCCCGCCCCCCGTCGGCGGGCGGTGTGACGGCTTTAGCTTCGCCGTTGGTCGGCGTGGGCTCCGTTGTGGTCGCGGCTTGCGTCGTTGTGGTGGCGGCCTGTGCCGGCTCGGCCACGGCGTCGGCGGGCGGCGCCGCTGGCGCGTCGGCCGCCGGCGCGGCGGCGGGTTCGGCAGGCTTCCAGCTGGTCGCATCCTTGAATTCGAAGGGATCGAGATCCGAATGGATCTTGCTGGCGGCCTCGTCGATGTCCTTCTTGATGTCGGCCATTTCGGCCTCGCGCATCGCTTCCCGAAACTGATCCTGAAACTCGGAAGCCATGCGGCGGATCTTGCCGGTCCATTGGCCGACCGCCCGCAACGCGCCGGGCAATTCCTTCGGCCCGATCGCGATCAACGCAACCACGCCGATCAGAAGGAGCTCGCTCCAGCCGATATCGAACATTGTGGCTCTAACTCCAAGGGGCGCCCCGCCCAGGAAGGCCGGCGCCCCTCTTTCGCGGTCGACGCGGTGCGCCGCGGATCAGCCCGCCTTGCGGGTCTCGGGCTGCGGCGTCGACTGCGCCGGTTGCACCGACTGGGCGTCGATCGTTTTCGCCGGCTCGATCTTTCCCGGTTCGACCTTGGCCGTGTCGTCCTCGGACATGCCTTTCTTGAAGGCCTTGATGCCCGTGGCGAAGTCGCCCATCAGCTCTGAAATCTTTCCGCGGCCGCCGAACAGCAGCAGGACCACGACCGCCACGAGAAGCCAGTGTACCCAGCTTAAAGAACCCATCGGACTCACCCTCCGCACGGTCGGGTTACGCGGCGCGCACCCTGCCCTCGGTTTTCACCCGCAAATTAGGCTTCGAGCGAGGCAAAAACAAGGACTTCAGCCTGATCGGTCGCACCCCTCGGCGCGCTGTCGCGCGATTGGGTAAACGGACCGCATTGCGGCACCACGCCACAGGCCTTTGCGCGCGCTGTACTCCGGCCTGCGCGCATGCGGTCGCCGCGGATGCGACGCCTACTCCTCGCCGGTCGGTTCCGGCCGCGGCGCCAAACCGAGATCGAGGTCGCCCGGCTCGAGCGGATCCTCGTCGTCGCGCAAGGTCGTGTCGTCGGAGGGAACCGGCACCTCGAAGCCCGCCGGCAGCCGCCCGTCGATCAGGCCCGATCCCTTAAGCTCGTCGAGGCCCGGCAGGTCGGACAGCGCTTCGAGCCCGAAATGCGACAGGAAGCCCTCGGTCGTGCCGTAGGTGAGCGGGCGCCCCGGCGCCTTGCGGCGCCCGCGCGGGCGGATCCAGCCGGTCTCCAGGAGAACGTCGATCGTGCCCTTGGCGGCGGAGATCCCGCGGATGTCCTCGATCTCGGCCCGCGTCACAGGTTGATGATAGGCGATGATCGCAAGCGTCTCGATCGCGGCCCGCGACAGCCGCTTGGGCTCGACCGCCTCATGGGTGAGGAGCCAGGCGAGATCATTCGCGGTGCGGAAGGTCCACTTCTTGCCGATATGCACCAGGTTGACCCCG
>DATBBS010000056.1:0-2237 GCA_036270895.1 Xanthobacteraceae bacterium | reverse complement strand
TTGTGCTTCAGCTTGACGCCGGATTCGCGGATCGCCTGGGTGGGCTGGATGAAGGTGCGGCCCACATAGTGATTGCGGATGATGCCGAGCTCATAGGGAATGCCCGAGGCCTGCGAATAGCCGATGCCGGCCGGCACGCCGGAATCCGGCACCGGCACCACCACGTCGGCCTGGGCGGGCGCTTCGCCGGCCAGCTCCAGTCCGAGATTCTTGCGGATCAGGTAGACGCTGCGTCCGCCCACCACCGAATCCGGCCGCGCGAAGTAGATATATTCGAAAATGCAGGGACGCGGCGGCATCGGCGGGAACGGCTTGATCGATTGCGTGCCTTCCTCCGAGAAGACCACGACCTCGCCGTTCTCCACGTCACGCACGTAGCGCGCCCCGATGATGTCGAGCGCGCAGGTCTCCGACGTCACCACCGGGCAGCCTTCGAACTCGCCGACCACGAGCGGCCGGATGCCGATCGGATCGCGCGCGCCGATCAGCTTCTTGTTGGTGAGCGCGGCGAGCGAATAGGAGCCTTCGAGCTGGCGCAGCGCATCGATGAATTTGTCGATGAAGCGGCCGCGCCGGGCGCGCGCCACCAGGTGCAGGATCACCTCGGTGTCGGTGGTCGACTGCATGATGGCGCCTTCGCCCACGAGCTGGCGGCGCAGCGAGAGCCCGTTGGTGAGGTTGCCGTTGTGGCCGACCGCGAAGCCGCCGGCGTTGAGCTCGGCGAACAGCGGCTGGACATTGCGCAGGATGGTGGCGCCGGTCGTGGAGTAGCGCACATGGCCGACCGCCATGGTGCCGGGCAGCCGGTCGATCACGTCGCGCCGCGAGAAGGTGTCGCCGACGAGGCCGAGCCGGCGCTCGGAATGGAAACGCTTGCCGTCGTAGCTGACGATGCCGGCGGCCTCCTGGCCGCGGTGCTGCAGGGCGTGCAGCCCGAGCGCGGTGATCGCGGCCGCATCCGGGTGGCCGTAGATGCCGAACACGCCGCACTCTTCGCGCAGCCGGTCGGCGTTGAGCTCGAGATCGAGGTCCTGTTCAGGAACCAGGTGGCCGTCCGTCGGCTGTTCCATCGTTTCTCCGGTGGCGCCCCGGCGGGGCGGCTAGAGCATCTTCCGGCGAGGCAAGCACTGCTTCGCCGGCGAAAACGCGAACAAATGGCGGCGCCTCACGCGCCCGGTATCGTCGGCCCGGCCCCGCCGCGATCAGAGCGCTGGTCGGGCGGTGCATCCGGCGTGTCCTCGTCGGTCGGCCGTTTCTTGAACCTCTTCAAGATGGTGCTCTCGGGATCATCCGGCAATAGCGACATCAGCCATTGGCCGGTGCTTTGCAGCACCACCCGCGACTTGGCGTTGCGCACCGCATCGGGTTGCGACTTTTGCGGAACCAGCCAGTCGAAAAAGATGAAGGCGACCACCACGATGATCAGCCCGCGGGCGAGCCCGAAGAGGAAGCCCAGGGTGCGGTCGAGCGCGCCGATGCGGCTGTCGAGGATCTTGTCTGAAATCCGTACGGTGATCACCGACACGATGATCAGTGTGGCGAGAAACACGCCGCCCAGCGTGATGCCCTTGATGGCCCACTCGTTCCAGCTGGAGAAATATTGCGTCGCGAGCGGCAGCAGACGGGGAAAAGCGTAGAGCGCGGCGGCGGCGGCCGCGCCCCAGGCGGCGATCGACATGACCTCGCGCATGAATCCGCGCACCATGGCCAGCAATCCCGATATCAGCATGACGACGATCAGGAAAATATCGAGATACATCGATCGGCCAATGGCTACACGGCGGCTTCATGGGCGGCGGGGACCGGCAGGGCCGGCCCCGACTCGGGGCGGTGGCGATTTCGCGCCACGTGTATAGCGGGAGGCGGCTTCCGCGTCACCCCGTCTTGTCCGTGTTCCGGCGATCCTGTGGGCACGCAGCAAACTTGCGAATTGACGCGCAATTCCGCATTTTTTCCTCAAATCCGAGGTGTTGCACGCATCCGCGTGAAGCCGCCGCAACACTGCGTTAACGATAAGCGTGCTCCGGCGCGCCGGCTTTAAAATTGGGCGCGCTTGGCGGGCGGCGTGGCGGCCCCGCCCGACACCGCGTTGAGCTCGGGCCGCGCCGCCGGCCGCTTGCCGCGCTGGGCGATGTCGGCGACCAGATCCGCGAGCCCGCCGATGCCGCTGAGCGTCAGCGCGCTATCGCTGCTCGCCTCGCCGCGTGCCGGCTCGGGCAGGAAGGCGCGCGCGAAGC
>DATBBS010000055.1:0-2171 GCA_036270895.1 Xanthobacteraceae bacterium | reverse complement strand
ACGCGACCTGGCGTATCGATGGATCGCCGGTGGGGTGCCATTGAATTATCATGGGCTTTCGGACTTCCGGGTGGCGCACGTGGAGGTTCTCGACCGGCTGCTGACCGAAAGCGTGATGGCGCTGGTCGCCGAGGGAGTTGTATCGCTCGCCGAGATTACCATCGACGGCACCAAGGTGCGGGCGAATGCCGGCCGGGATTCGTTCAAGACCGGCAGCAAGCTGGCGCGGATTGAGGCTGCGGTTGAGCAGCGGCTTGCCGCGCTCAAGGCGGAGATCGAGAGCCATCCCGAGGCCTTCTCGCGCCGCCGACGGGCGGCGCAAGAGCGGGCGGCACGGGAGGTGAAGGAGCGCGCCGAACGAGCGCGGGCGGCGCTCGACAAGGTTAGGATCGAGAGGGAGGAGCGGGCGAAGCTGCCTGCGAAGGACGAGGCGAAGAAGTCCGAGCCGAAAGCCTCGCTCAGCGATTCTCAGTCCCGCAATATGCGGTTTGCCGACGGGGCGTTTGCTCCAGCCTACAACGCTCAGATCGCGGTCACGACCAAGCAGGGCATTATTGTTTCGGTCGAGATGACGGATCGGCGCAACGACGCAGGTCTGGCAGCCCCGATGGTGGATGACCTGGTCCGACGTTATGGTCGGGCGCCGGAATCACTTCTGGTCGACACCCATTATGCCACCAGCGAGGACATCGCGGCCCTGGCGGCGCATGCAGCCGGCCCGGTTAAAGTATTTGCCCCAATACCGGCCGAGCGCAATGACGTCAAACCCGCCACGCTTGCCAAGCGCCTGCGCCAGCGGGAGCGGGAACCGGAGAGCGTGAAGGAGTGGCGCAGGCGAATGGAAACGCAATACGGCCAGGACGTGTACCGGCTGCGCAAGCTCATCGAGCGGATCAATGCCCACCTCAAGAACCATGGCTTCGGCTTCATTCCGGTCCGCGGCATGATCAAAGCCAAGGCGGTGGCGCTATGGCACGCGCTTGCTAACAACCTAATGGCGGCGCACCGTCTGAGGACCGATACTGCCTGATCCGGGACTGGATAACGGCTAGGAGGCCAGGTAACGCGTTGAACGGTGAGCCGGCCTGCCGGCTCCGACTTGAAACCAAGTTGATGCTCCCGCCAATATGGCGGCGGAAGCACGTGAACCTAGGGATCGATTCCTTCACACGCTCGTAAGCTGGAATGAACGGACCATTTACTCGCAGACGCTACCGCGGGTCGACGATGCGGCCCTGAAACAGAATGGCGCCGCTCGTGTCGTCGACGATGGCGAACAGGAACGGCCGGTCGACATGGAAGACCTGCTGGGGAGGCGGCGCGCGGATGCTGGCCGTCACCGTCACCAGCGCGGTGGCGGCCGCCGCCTCGGTGCCGTCCTCCATCACTTCGATGACGGCGCGATGCACGATCGCGCCGATCGCAAGCGGCACCTCGGCGGGCGGACGACCGGTAATGCCGCTGAAATCCGCCTGCTTGAGGTCAAACGCCCGATTCATCCCGGCGGTCTTGAACAGCGGCGCCAGCGCGGCGTCCGAGTTGGCCTTGAACCGCGGCAGCGCGAGATCGACCGGCTTGACCGCATCGGGCGCGCCCAGCCCCGCCACCAGTTGCGCCCATTCGTCGGCGTCGAGGCGGCGGGAAACCGCGTCCAGCCCGTCGGGCTCGTCTGGGAGAATGACGATCATGCCGAGCGAGCCCACCTCATAGGGCAGACGAATGGCCCGATAAAGCGGCCGCGTGACCAGCGCATCCGCGCCGTCGCGGTGCATCATCGGCACCGCGACCTTCTTCTGTCGCGACAGGTTGAAAGGGTCATCCGTCGTGCTGGACTTGCTGAAGGTCGCCGCCCATTTCGCCTTGAAATAGACCGCGTTGAGGATGATGGCCGGGCTCGCGGAATCGAGCCGGTCGAGAATCCGCTCGATCTTGCCTTCGGTCTTGCGCTTGACCCAGCCGTTGACGTCGTCGAGGCCGACATTGTGAAGCACCTCGGCGCCGTATTTGTCCCGCAGCAGCGCCACGTAGTCGCCGGCCACCAGATCGCCGCGCCGGGTGAGCATCAGGGCATTGGCGGTCAGGAGCTGGGCCGAAGGCGCAACGCTTCCGGACGCCACGCACACGGCGCCCTCGCGCCGGGCGAAGACCGCGCATTGGCCGTTGGCGGGCAG